>JAOTWT010000511.1 GCA_029862725.1 Acidobacteriota bacterium
ACAAAATCGACTACAATGCCGTAAAAAAGACTTGTAGTTTCAAAAGACAATTTACCTTCTCTTGATATGAAAAAACATCTACTGCGTTTTTCCGCGGCGGTGACCGTTCTCGCCCTTTCCGTTCTTACCGCAAACGCTCAAAAAGGCACTTATGCGGTTACCAATGCCGAAATCGTCACGGTTTCCGGCTCGGTCATATCCAATGGGACCGTCGTTATCCGGGATGGCCTGATCGAGTCCGTAGGGGCCAATGCCAAAATACCGGCCGATGCCGAGGTCATCGATGCCGAAGGACAAAGGGTTTACCCGGGATTCTTCGACATGAATACATCGCTCGGTTTGCCGGCTCCGCAGCCTGCGACACGCCAGGCAGGAGGCAGTTCCTCTCCCCCGCCGGTTTCCAATTACCCACAGAGCCTTCAGGCCGAAAGGGAATTGATCGAAAGCCTGAAGGGCGGTGAAGACCAGTTTTCCAAATACCGGAACGCAGGCTTTACAACGGTCGTTACCGGAACGTCAGACCGCATATTCAACGGAAACTCCCTTGTTATAAACCTCGCCGGCGAGACCGTTTCGGCAATGATCGTAAAAGCGCCGTTTGCTCACAATATCGCTTTTGAAACCGAACGGGGCGGTATCTTTCCGACTTCGCTGATGGGTACCTTTGCGGCGATGCGCCAGATGTTTCATGACGCAAAGCGTTTGGACCAGATCAAGAGCATGTATGCGAAAAACCCGAGGGGCATGAAGCGGCCGGAAAGAGACATCACTCTCGAGGCACTGATGCCGGTAGTAAAGGGTGAAATTCCTGTCGTGATGTTCGCCGAGACCGTGCGCGAGATCACGCGGGCCCTCGACCTGGCCGAGGAGTTTAAGCTGAAGGCGATAATTGCCGGCGGGAACGAAAGCGGTAAGCTCACGATGCGGCTTAAAGAGATGAACGTCCCCGTTCTCCTGTCGCTCAATTTCCCGGTCCGGACGCTTGCGGAGAACAAGGAGGCGGACCCGGAACCGTTGAGAACACTCAGGCTGCGCGTCGAAGTTCCGAAGAATGCCGCGACATTAAAGAATGCGGGTGTGAAGTTCGCGTTTCAGTCCGGCGGGATGAAGAATATAGATGATTTTCTTAAAAACGCCGTGATCGCCACCGAAAACGGGCTCTCGAAACCGGACGCGCTGAGGGCGATGACCCTTTCGTCCGCTGAGATCCTCGGTGTCGATTCGCAGCTCGGTTCGGTCGACACGGGGAAGATCGCAAACCTTGTCGTCACCGATGGAGATATTTTTGAAAAAGATACGAAAATCATACATGTCTTTGTCGACGGAAAAAAGTTTGAGATGCCGAAGAAGGAGAAATCCGATTCGAAACCCTCCGATGGGGACGCCAGGAAGGTCAATGCGGGAGGTGTCTGGAACATCACGATTGAACCCCCTGGAATGTCCGTTCCGGCCACACTGAACATCACCCAATCCGGCGATACTATTACAGGTACGATGACCTCCACGATGTTTGGTACGGCTCAGATAAGAAACGGCGAGGTTACTTCCAACGGTTTCACTTTTGATACGACCGTTAACTTCCAGGGCACCGATCTAGAACTGTCATTTACCGCGAGGATCGACGGCAACAATATCGAAGGGTCGGTCGACACGGTCCAGGGACCGGCGCAATTCAGCGGATCGCGTGATCCGCAGAAGTAATTTTGAAGATCAAACAGAGGCAATCAATGAAAACTGTCATACGAATTTTTCTTACGGTCGCGCTTTTTTCGCTTTGCGCGCTGGGTGTGACCGCCCAAAGATCGCAGCAGGATATCTTGATCCGCAACGCGACGGTGATGACCGCTTCAGACGGTACCAAGACGAACACGGATATCCTGATCAAGAACGGGAAGATCGCCAGGATCGGCAAGAATCTGAGCGCTGCAAATGCCTTCGTCGTGGATGCCACCGGCAAATATGTGATCCCGGGGATTATCGACGCGCATTCGCATGCGATGCTGGACGCGGTCAATGAATTCAGTTACGCGGTCACTTCGATGGCCCGGATACGCGATGTCCTTGATCCTACCGATGTCACGATCTACCGCGCCCTCGCCGGCGGTGTGACGGCCGCAAACCTGCTGCATGGTTCGGCAAACCCGATCGGCGGGCAGAATACCGTCGTCAAGTTCCGTTACGGCCGTTCCGCCGAAGAGATGGTCTTTGCGGAAGCGCCGCCGGGAATCAAGTTTGCTATGGGCGAAAACGTAAAACGTGCACGAAGCACTCCGGGTATCCCGAGGAGGTATCCGGCCACGCGCATGGGGACCCTCGAAGTCATGCGGGACGCACTGGTTCGCGCACGCGACTACAAGAAAAGCTGGGCTGATTTTCGTGCCGGAAAAACAAAGGTCCCGCCTCGCAAAGACGAGGAATTGGAACCGATAGTCGAAATATTGGAAGGCGAACGGCTTGTCCACGCACACGGTTACAGGTCCGACGAACACTTAAACCTGATGCGGCTGGCCGATGAATTCGGCTTTAAGATCGCGACGCTCCAGCACGGCCTTGAGGCTTACAAGATCGCGCCGGAAATTGCGAAATACGGAGCGGGTGTTTCGATCTTTGTGGATTTCTGGGGCTACAAGATGGAGGCCTATGACACGA
>JAOTWT010000512.1 GCA_029862725.1 Acidobacteriota bacterium
CCTCGGTGAGAGGCTTGCGAGTTCTTTCTTCCATCGACGGGTTAAAATTAAAACCGGGGTCGAATTTGAATGCATAGATGGAATTTGTACCGAACGCTTCGATCTCCTTTGAAACACGCGCGTCGATACCCGACACGAATGCGGCTATGACAATCACCGTGATCGTGCCGATCATGACCCCCAGCACCGTCAAGAACGAACGGAGCTTGTTGTGCCACAGCGTGTCGAGCGCCATGCGCAGGTTTTCATAAAAGTCCGATCGCAAGATTCTCATATGAAAAAACCAGAATTCAACGAGGAATGTGAACAGGGATTAAAGGCATCAACGGGATGCGAAAAACCCGAGAAACCAATGCCCCGGATCCAGCACTGCCTGCTCAAAGTCTGTTCCATGGCAAAACATTCCATCCCCTTAATCCTCTTTATCCCTGTAAAGCTCCATTCTCCCCGGGCCTTTGCGGCAGCTTCAACGTTTAATCCGAGCGTAGTGCTTCGATCGGGTCAAGGTTTGCCGCTTTCCACGCCGGGTAAACGCCCGAGACCAATCCGACGCTGCTTGAAACGACCAGCGCAATCGTCACCCATAAAAAAGGCAATGCCGTCGGAATCGACAGACCGATGGCAATTAATTTCGCGATCGAATACGCGATCAGAACCCCGATCGCTCCCCCAACGAGAGCGAGCGATGTCGACTCCATCAGAAATTGCTTTACGATGTCCGAATGTCTCGCACCAATGCTCTTCCGGATCCCGATCTCCTTTCTTCTCTCTGTCACGGTGACAAGCATGATGTTCATGATCACGATCCCGCCCACGACCAGCGAGATCGAGGTCACCCCGATCGCGGCGACCTGAATCGTGCCGAAGATATTGTCACGCAATTCGTTGATCGCGCTCGGCGTAATGATACCGAAGTTGTCTTTTTCCGAAGGTTCGAGTTTTCGCCGTACACGCATCAATGTCCGCACTTCTTCGATCGCATCTTCGTAGGCGGCGGGACTCACGGAAGTCACGCTGATCGAGATCGAACGGCGCAATCCGTAAATCGAAAGAAAGGTCGAAAGCGGGATCGAGGCATACATGTCCCGCGTCTGGCCGAAAGCAGAGCCGAGTTCCTTCCCGACCCCGACAACCTTGAACGAACGCCCGTCGATCTTTATCGTTTTGCCCAAAGGGTCGGCGGTCGGAAACAGCTTTTCGGCGACTTCGGACCCGATGAAACATACAAATCGCCGCGTATCTTCCTCTACATTGAAAAAGAAACGGCCCGTGGCAGCCTCTATGTTTTCGATCTCTGCGATGTTGGGCGTCGCGGCATTCAATTGCACGTTCAAAAGCGTCTCGTCGCCAAATTTGATGTCCCCTATTGTGCCCGATTTCGCGCCCGCATCCTTCACGAAACCGCCAAGTTCTTTAAGCGCCCGAAGATCCTCAATCCGGACATCTTTATTGCGGCGCTTTGCCTTGTTTAGGCCTTCAACGCTCGAAAAATCCTCGATAGAAAATTTCTGAACGCTAAACGCGTTGGTGCCTATGTTCGCGATCTTTTCATCGACGTAGGCGTTAAAGCCCTCGATCACCGAGACGACGACGATGACCGTCGCGACCCCGAATATGATGCCGAGCAACGTCAGAAACGAACGGAGTTTATGCCCACGCAGCGATGCAGCCGCTAGTTTTAATGCCTCCAAAAACGACATAGTGTCCAGTAATTATACTAGACATTTAGGGTTAGAGTTTCGGTTTTCAGGCGCCCCGTAGTGAAAAACGGGACAGATGTTTAAAGCGATGCATTTCGTCGTGATGCTTTTGGGCACGTTGGTCGAAGATACCGAATTAAAGGCTTGCGTTTGACACGGTGCTGACACGGGAATCTTAGATTTGGAAATAGCTGCGCCCCTTTTGACACAGGCTCTTCAGTAATTGCCGTTGTGATACACTGAACAAAAGATCTGCACATCGCTCGCAGGCTCTGTTATTAGGTCTTGCTTACCCATACCCGCTCGCTGCTGACCCTTTCAAACTTGTGCCGCATTCTTGCGGACGCTTTGGCATTAAATGAAGTTCATAAAGTCAAAAATAATCGCTCTGTTTTTCTGTCTTCTTATTTCACCGGCTCATTACAGTTTGTCTCCGCAAAAAAAGGTCAAGGATTATCTTCGAAGACTGGAAGCCTTCGATTTTTCCGGAGCGGTGCTCGTCGAAGAAAAGGGCAAGCGAATTGTCTACGATACGTACGGATTCGCCAATAAAGCAAAACGAATACCATTCTCTAAGGAATCGGTTTTCAATATTGCCTCTTTAACAAAGCCGTTTACGGCAACCGCGATACTCTTGCTCACTCAACAAGGAATACTAAAGACCGGTGATCAGATTGGGAAGTTTTTCGACAATGTACCGAAAGACAAAGCGTCAATTACGGTTCATCATCTTCTGACTCACACCTCCGGACTTCGATTTGATGTCGGCGGGCGAAAGGATAAGTGGAATCGCGATGAAGTTGTGAAGAAGATCATGGAATCGAAACCGCTTTCAGAACCGGGTGAGAAATTTGCATACTCGAATTCGGGCTATTTGCTCCTGGCGGCGATAGTCGAAAAGTCCTCTGGTCAGAGCTATGAGGAGTTCCTCGCGAAT
>JAOTWT010000513.1 GCA_029862725.1 Acidobacteriota bacterium
ACAGTGCGATTCGTCTGATCTCCAAAGCCGCAGAGCTGGACCCGGTCTCGACGGCGATCCTAAAAGACAAGGGAATGATCTACTGTTATGCGGGGCGTTATGATAAAGCAATAGAGATTGCCAAGAAGACGCTCGAGCTCGATCCTCAGTATCCTGCTGCGCACAGGCTTATGTCTTTGTGTTATATGGGCTTGGAGAAATATGACGAGGCAATTAAAGAAAACACCAAATGGGGCGGGCTTACCGGCAACAAGCCTGAAGCGGACTTTTGTCTCGCCCATATCTATGCGCTGTCGGGACGGGTAAAGGAATCCCGCGATTTGATCGAAAAGGTCTTGAGTGAGAGCCCAATGGTGGACAACGTATATCGCGGCCTGGCGATGGTTTATTCCGCACTTGGAGACATCGATATTGGCCTCGATATGCTCGAGAAGAGTTTTGAATTGAAAGAGATCGCACTGCTCAGTATGAAGGTTGATCCTAAGCTGGAGAACTTGCGTTCGGAGGCCAGGTTTCAGGTATTGCTCGATAAGATGGGAGTAGCGCGGTGAATTATTCGTTTGTGGTTATTCGAGAAATCCGACGATCGCGGAATCAATACGGACCCGGATCCTTCTGACTCTTATCTTCCTTTACTCCTCGAGAGGTGCTCCACCGTTGGCGATTTAGGGTCTCCCTTTTTGGGGCTGTCGACCGCGTGTTCAAAATCAAAGCCAATACAGCATTGCCGATGTTTTGATCTTTGCGCGGATACCGAAAAAAGGAGCTTCCCGGGGAAAGCTCCATTCGTTCAATTCAGCAATCTCGCGCCTCTTCAGTTTATCGGTGTCAGGATGATGTTTTCGACCGGCAAGCCGTCCCAGTTGGGGAATTCCATGTCGGGCCGGTTTCTCTGAAACATAAAGGTCTGCGTGACTTTTACCCGGACCATCTGTCCCTCGTAGAATTCGCCTGCGCCCGTTCCAAACGCGATTCCGTGACCGCTTACCTGGGCGAAATACGTGCCGCAAGGCTGCGGAGCCAAAACACAGTTCATACTTAAGGGGGCACCCTGATACGCTATGACTTGTTTCGAGGTCAAGGTTGCCTCATAAACACCATTATCGACCACTTTTACTCCCGGAGCATTGTTTACCCAAGTCCAGACTTCCAGCGGCAATTGATAATTCAGAACCGCATGGCGCAGAGTAAAGCCTTGACCGGGCGCCAATCTCTCCGTAATCGAGCCCGAAACTATGTCGTTGCTGCAGTCCCAAAGCCCTTGGCTGGCATTTCTGTCGTCCCGTGAGACAACTGCTTGGTAGCCGTCCCCTTCCGTCGTAAGATTTGGCATCCCTGCATAATGGCCGCCTTCAAAAACACCAGGCGCCACGCGCGAAAACGTATCCTGGCAAACCTCTGAAAAATCGCGCGACAACGCTCCCTGCGCATTTGCATTCACACCCATAAAAACAATGCCGATCACAATAACGCTCGCAATTCTTAAAATCCTTCTCATTGTATTTCTCCTCTTATTATCCTTCCTGGTTGTTATCAATGTTTTCTGTCCCTTCATCTATTAGCGCGACATTTAAAGGAAAACCGTTCAGCTTTTCTTTCTTTGACAGATTTAATTTATTGACTTGGCACAAATGGCGGGTATATTGTTGCGATAATTACAGTAAAGCAGGGTGCGTGGGCTAAAATGGATCGAAACCCCCACATAACCGGGATATTGCAGGAATGGGGCAGCGGAAACCAGGAGGCGTTGGACGATCTGATGCCGCTTGTCTATGACGAACTGCACAGACAGGCCTCCCGCTACCTCCGCGGCGAGCGCGCAAATCACACTCTCCAAACAACAGCCTTAATCAACGAAACCTATTTAAAACTGGTCGACCAACGCAATGTGAACTGGGAAAGCCGTACGCATTTCTTTGCGATCGCGTCCAAACTGATGCGTAGAATTTTGGTTGATCACGCACGCGAAAAAAAACGTGCAAAACGCGGCGGCGATGCTGTGACCGTAAGCTTCGATGAAACCACCGTCGTAATCGATAAGGGAAGGACCATTGACCTGATCATTCTTGACGAAGCGCTGAATCGTTTGATGAAAAAGGACGAACGCCAGGTCCGGGTTGTCGAATGCAGGTATTTCGGCGGTTTGACCCTCGAAGAAACCGCGTCGGCTTTGAAGCTTTCGCGGACGACCGTTGCCAATGACTGGATGATGGCAAAGGCCTGGCTGCATCGTGAACTGACGCGATAAAGTCCTGAATGGTTTTTCTGTTTTTGTCGCGTTAATTGGTAGGGCGTTATTTATATCCAGGCGAGAGATATTTAAGAAGCTGACCGGCTGATTTTTGAACAAACAACTCAATTCCCGGCGCCCAAAAGACCATGGAACAGGAACACTGGCAACAGGTTAAAAACATTTTTGCCGACGCCGTTCGGCAAAAGCCCGAGGTCCGCCGGCAGTTTCTTGAAGAGGCGTGCGATGGCGACCAGGAAGTCTGGAGGGAGGTCGAGTCGCTTCTTTCTTCCTATGACGATGCGGATAGTTTTCTGGAGTCTCCCGCGGTTGTCGGGGTTGCCGAATCGTTTGAGGCCGGGATTCCTCAGCTTGATATCGGGCAAACGCCCGGTCATTACCGGAT
>JAOTWT010000047.1 GCA_029862725.1 Acidobacteriota bacterium
ACTTTTTGGCTGTTTCCGATACTCGACGAACGAACCATCGCGATGATCAATTCGCAAAAGGTCCCTGAATCAAACCATCACTGGATTTATATCGTATTGGAATCGGTCAAGGTAATTTTGCTGCCCGGTTTGGGCATAGCGGCTTTCAGGAGTTTTTTAGATGCTAATAAAGATCGGAATTGGATTGTCAGCGAGCACAAATAGATCGAGACTGATATCTGGGGCGTTGGCGAGTGCAATGGCTTGTCTTCTGGCATTTGCGGTAAATGCACAGGAGGATTCGATCAGCGTCTCAACCAAGGTGATCAATGTTTCCGTCTCGGTCACGGATAAAAAAGGTGAAACCGTAACCGGCCTTGCGAAGGGGGATTTCGAGCTTTACGAAAACAACAAGAAGACGGACATCGCTTTCTTTTCCACACAGGACGCGCCGGTCTCGTTTGGGATCGTATACGATCTGCATCCTATCTTTTCGCGCCAGACCAATGCGGTCCTGCGCTCGCTCGAGTCTTTTACACGCGGTCTCGGTACCGACGAAGATTTCTTTTTGACGGTCTTTAACGAATATGGAAGTCTCAACATTAATTTCGTGCCGACGGAGGAACAGATCAGGAGACACCTGTCGTTTGGTGAGAGGAACGAGCCCAATTCACTTTACGACGCGATCTATTTTGCGGGAAATAAACTAAGAGAGCGCACAAACCAGAAGAAAACCCTGATCGTCATCTCCGATGCCAAAGACCACCAGAGCGATCACGGGTTTAAGGAGTTGCAGCGCCTTTTCGACTCATTCAGCGTTCAGATCTATACAGTGATTCTCGATGATAAAGACTCCTGGGACTTCGGCGATCTCTCCATGGGAGAAAGAGTAAAACGACTGGATATAGATGATTCCGAGCTCGACAAAGCGGCGATCCGGGAACTCTCCGCCGCCAGCGGGGGAGGAGCAACTTCCCCGCGCTCGGGAAACGCGGTTGATCTGTATAGGATTTTTGAAAACATCGCGGTCGAAACCCGCAGGAGGTATTCACTTGGTTTTTATCCTGCGGAAGGCGACACCCATAAGGTATTGGTCAAGGTGATCAGGCCAAACGGCGGCAAATTGGATTTGAACTACCAAAAAACATACCGTTTGCGTGAAGACTAGCTTCGCTGGTCGGAATCAGGACCGACAGAGAAGTCACCGGAGTCCCTTTTCAGGTTCGGATTGTAAAAAGGGTCGTATTCGATCTTCTCCTGCCATCTCTGTTTAAAGGACTCGTTTTCGCTTGTCGAGACCGGTTCTTCCGGATTAAGACGCCGGTTTTTGTCGGTCTGCACTAGTCTCGCGTAGGGAGTCCAGACGATCCTAAATCCTTGTTTTCCAAGGCGTAAACAAAAATCCGCGTCAAAGAGCCGATCCGGAAAATCGGCGTCGTTGAACCCTTCGAAATCCTCGAATAGAACTTTTCGCACGGCCAAACAGGAGGCCGAAACGGCGGAATAATTACCAATCAGACGGATCCTCGTGATATTGCCGTCCGCTTCGGCGGGCCATTTGTGATGCGCGACGCCAACTGTACTGCCGACACCGATCAGGAGGCCTCCATGCAGAATCGTACCGTTCGGGTAAAGCAATTTTGCACCGACGGCACCTATTTCGTCCTGAAGCGCAAAACTCACCAGTTCCCCGAGCCAATCGGCTCCGATGGGTTTCAGATTAGCGTCCGCAAAACAGATGACCTCTCCCAACGCACTTGACGCGCCGAGATTGAGTTTCGCAGCCACGCCGGCTTTATCGGAACCGAGCACCGAAAACCTGGCGAATTTACCTGCATTTTCGCCGCCTGCAAATGATTCCAGCCGCTTTTCGATCACTCCCTGGTAGCCCTCAGCGCACACAATTATTAGTTCCATGTTGGGGTACCCAGTATTTGATGCGAAACCTGCTACTGACCTAACTGTGAAGTCTATGTCCGTGTCGGAAAGCAGTATCAAACTGACAAGAGGCGTTGGCTCGGGCAGCTCATAATGCACGCGATGAAGGTTGTGCACGGTTTTGGTTACGGTCGCTTTCCTACCCATCCTCTCGAGATGTGCCGCGATCGCATCCCTCGCGGCCTGATGCGCATAAGGCTTGGCCTCACCGCCCGATGCAACCGAAGTTTCGATAACGCGCCAGTGATAAAGGATCTTTGGGATGTGGCGAATCTGGCTCTCGTCAATGCGTTCGACAACACGGAGCGCGAGATCATAGTCCTGGCTCCCTTCCAACCCGACGGTAAATCCACCGATTTCCCGAAGCACGGAGGTTGCGTAGGCGGAGAGATGCGTGATCAGATTTGCGGAGTAAAAAAGGTCGCGGCTCCAGTCGGGTTTGAACTTGGGTCCGTAGCGGCGGCCGTTTGTATCGATCAAATCCTCGTCTGAATAGATCATCCTGACATCCGGATGATCGTTTATCTCCTTTGCTACGTAAAAAAGTGCGTCTTCGCTGAGCTCGTCGTCATGATCGAGAAGAACAGCAAAATCACCGGTGGCCAATTCCAACGCCGAATTGGATGCCGCCGCGATATGGCCATTCTGGCTGCGGAATACGACCTTTACCCGGGGATCGAGGTCACGATATTCCTCCAAAACCGTTCGGACATGGGGAGCCATTGAACAATCGTCGGCAATGCAGAGTTCCCAGTTTTCGTATAGTTGCCGCCGGACCGACCCGATCGCCTGCCGCAGCCATTTTTCTTCGATATCAAAGACGGGCAAGATGATTGAAATCAGCGGTTTGTATATGAAGCCCGATACCGAACGCCGATGTTTGTCGCGGGTTTCGTTATCGAGTGATCCGTGGGATTTCAGCCACAGCCGATATGCGCGTTTTTCCAGATAACTTCTAAACTTATGCCGAAACAACACCGCCACGCCGTTGATACCGAATTCACTGCCGGCCCGCATTACTGTTTCTAATTTACTCTTCAGGTTTATTCCCGCCAACTCCTTACAACCTCAGGTTTTTAGTGCCAGTCAATCTACCGTGGAATTTTTGGCCGGAAATAATTTCGCACCTACCACCGGGCCGGTCACGTTTTAACATGGCTAACGGAAATCGCTTTGGCAACCAATCCTGCACTGCGCCAGTGATTGAAAGCTACATGAGCGATTCACGAATGATGTTCAAAACCTTCGGCGCCTCTTTTTCGATATCATGGTTTTTTCGTACTTTTTCTGCCGCTTTCGCACCAAGCTCATTTTTCACACCGGGATATTCAAAGAGTTCCACGATCCTCTCGGCAAACGCACCGATGTCCATATACGGAACAACGAAACCGCACTCATCCCCGACAAACTCCGGCATTCCGCCCGCGTTTTCAAAGCAAATAATAGGTACAGAAAAACCCGCGGATTCCAAACAGACGAGAGGAAACGGATCCTCGCGCGAGACCATCGCAAATACGTCAAGGGCGGCATAGTATTTTGCCGGTTCTTTCTTATGTTCGAGGAAGATGACCTGCTCAGTGAGACCCATTTTTTTCAGGTCATATCTTGCGCAGTAGAGACTGTGATCCCCTTCAAACGCACCGCCGATCCAGACAAAAAAAATGGGCGAATTTGGAGCCATTTGTCGTACTTTCGCCGCCAAGCTGATAAACACATCCGGTGCCTTTCTCCAGTTCAGCGAACCTGAAGCACCAACCAGAAAAGCTCCTTCCGGAATCCCAAGTTCATTGCGAAATGCATTCTTAATACTTAACGATTGTGGTTTGAATTGATCCACGGGCAAAAACCCGTATACCTTAGTTATGTCATTTTCAGATACGCCGTGTTTTTCGATCAGCTCCGTCTTTACGGCATTTGAGACGGCGATAAAATGGTCTGTCCTTTTGAGGGTTCGTTGAAACCTATCTATCCCGGTCAGATGAATGACGCTTTCAAGTTCATGGCAATACGAAAGCAAAGGCGCGCGGTTATCTTCAACGAGAGGCAGTGTTTCGTGGTTAACAACCGTATTTGACACAATTAACCCAAACTCCTCGCGATTCAGAATTTTCTTTAGTCGCCAACTACGAATACCGCTTTTTTTTTCCAACTTTTTGAATACCCTCAATGGAAAATTGTCTTGTGCGGATCTTCGATCAAATCTGTAGAAATCGCCAAACTCTTTGAACTCGTCCAGAAGATCACCACCATTCCCGCATAAAACGGAAAATGGAATGTCAGTGTTCGCCTGAAACCAACGAAGGAAGCGAAGCATAAAAACATTCCCACCGGCACTATTCGCCCCGGGGGTAATGAATAGCACTTTCTTGTTCACTTTCCCGTTACGTCTCAACTTTTTCCGTTCTCCATTCCAGTACAGGCCGCACGACGCCGTCTATCTGTCCGCCAAAATCTCCCCGTGCCGAATTACCCTCGATGCTGTCGGTCACCATGAAAGAGACTGCGTCCGCTTCCTCAAAATGCACCTTGTGGGGCTCGGCGGTCGAACAGATGGCAGTGACGCGGAAATTGCCCTCGGCGAGCGTGTTGGCCGGGATTCTCGCGCGGCTTGTGTAAAACCCTTTTTCGCGCGGCTTGTGGCGCCATTTAGGGTCAAGATCGTATGTCGTGAAGACACAGATATTTTCTTCGTTCACAAGCTGGAACGCCGGCGAAACGATCGAACCGGCCGTTCTGATTTCATACCCGATTTCCAGAAAGATGTCGTTCCTGATATCGAACGCCGCCGAGCCATCAGCTGAGGCATCAATTGCTTTTACCGAGCACAGGACGACGCTTTCACTGCCAGGTGCATTTTCCGGTGCCCATTCCCGCGCCGATGAAGTTTCCACTCTCGAATTCAAATAATTGCTGACAACGTTTTTGCACAGACCATCTTCCCGTAATCGACCGTTTTCTATCCAGATTGCTCGTTGGCATAGCCTTGTCACGGCCTGCATGTTGTGCGATACAAACAAAACCGTTCTTCCATGTTCGCTTATATCTCGCATTTTCTTGAGACACTTTCTTTGAAACGCGAGGTCGCCGACCGCGAGCACCTCGTCGACCATCAGTATCTCCGGCTCGAGGTGGGCCGCGACCGCAAACGCCAGCCTCATGAACATACCTGACGAATAGAACTTGATCGGGGTCTCAAGAAACCGTTCGATTTCCGAAAATGCCACGATCTCATCGAAACGCTCGTTGATCTCGGAGCGTTTCATGCCGAGCACCGCGCCGTTCAGATATATGTTTTCGCGTCCCGAAAGCTCCCGATGAAATCCGGTTCCTACTTCAAGCAGGCTTCCAGTACGCCCGTTCAGCAGGGCCTCTCCGCTTGTCGGCCTGACGATCCTCGAAAGGATCTTAAGGAGAGTTGATTTACCCGCGCCGTTATTCCCGATCAGTGCGAGGCTTTCGCCCGTTTCTACGGAAAATGAGACGTCCCGCAACGCCCAAAGCACTCTCTCGTCCTCAATTTCGGTCTTTTTGCCGAATGGAACGCTTTCGAGCAGCAGATCGCGAATCGTGCCAGCCTTGGACTTGCCCTGCAGGCGGTAGCGTTTGGAAAGGTTTTTTACGTCAATCGCTTTCATCAATTCTGAAATCGGAAAACTTTTCAAAGGACATCGGCAAAATCGTTTTCCATACTTTTGAAAACGGCTACCGAAACAAAAAACAGGGTGAACGCTGCAGCGCAGGAAATACCAAAACTAACCATGTCCAGGTCCGTCCCGAAAAGAATGTGCCTGAAGCCGTTTAGACAACCTGTCAATGGATTCAGAGCGAACACGTACTGATACTTTTGAGGAACCCAGTCGGACGAATAAAATACCGGCGATAAAAAAAGCCAGACCTGTAGAAAAAACGGGACTACAAACTTCACATCCCTGAACCTCACGTTCAATGCTGATAAAAACAGACTCAAAGACGCGACGATGACAACGAGAAACAACAAAAACGCAGGCACCAGCAAAAGCTTCCAGGTTACCGTCGCACCAAAGTAAGCCATCCCGCCAAAAAGCACGAGCAGTGTCAGCAAGAGGTCGGCAAAGTACGCGCCGACGGCCGAAAGCGGCACGATCATCCTCGGAAAATAGATTTTGGTGACAAGCTCTTTATGGTGCACAAGGCTGTTACTGGCAAAATTGACGGATGAATTGGCAAATGTCCAAAAGGTAAAACCGCTCAGCGCAAAGATCCAATAGGGAATCTCCTTCATCTGAAAACCGGCGACCCGGGAAAAGATGATTGTGAAAATAAGAGCCGTCAGCGCCGGCTGGAGGACGGCCCAAAGGACGCCCAACAGGGTCTGCTTATAGCGGACCTTTAGATCCCTCCAGACGAGCTGGTAAAAGAGTTCGCGATAATCGAACAATTCCCGGATTTCCGCGAGGATTCCGTCATTTTCCGGTCTGATTCGAATAGCGTGAGTAGTTCGCATCGTTATAGTCCCCGGCCGGACAAATCCAGCTTTCCAAACTTTCTTCGAGCCAACTCGTATTTTCTGCGCCTGTTCCACTGAAAAAGCCTTTTTGGGACAAGCAGACGGAATACAATGTCGAGCACACCCGCAACGGATTCCGCACCCCTTAAGTTTCGGATCATATAGCGCATGCCTTCCTTCTTAAAACCGTGCCTCACAAAATTAAACGCCGCCTCGAAATTGATCTTATTTCTGAGCCGTTCCCTTTCCGGTTCCGCGATTTTCAAACGCTCGAGGGCATTCTCGTGCGCCTTCATAAACTCCGGAAACATCTCCGGCAGATTCCCGCTCGCGTTGTAGTCGTGCTGTCGCCATCCGCACAACGTCTGTTTGTTAAACACAAACTCATGTTTGGCGGCGAGTCTCAGATAGAGATCATAATCTTCAAGACGCGAGTCTTCGTCCCAGGGTTTCTCCGGCAAATACGCGGCCCTGTAAATCACACCCGGACTCGAAAATATCTTACCCTCGAGAAGAAACGGAAGGGCATTGCCCGTATTAAAGTCATGCCAGTTCCCGGTTTCATCGATGACAAAGTCGTCTTGGTCCAACAAATATGCGTTGCCAAAGACAAGGCACGCTTCCGGATGTGTGGCCAATTCGGAGACTCCCTCTTTGAGAAAGCTGGGCAGCCATAGGTCATCGGAACCGAGATAGGCAAAGTACTCCCCATTGCTTATCGAAAAACCTTGATTTAAAGTCTTCGAGAGGCCCCTGTTTTCCCGAACTATCAGTTCACTCGCGAAAGGGCAATCGTCCAGTGTTCGTTCGATTATTTCGACCGAACCATCGGTTGAACCGTCGTCTATCACCAATAGCTTGTTCGGACGAAGGGACTGTCCAAAAATAGACCTCAGCGCGCGCTCGACAAACCGAGCGTGATTATATGAAGGCACGAGAACAAAAACATCCGGCATTTTCAGATACTCACGAATTCTAAATTAACGTCGATCATTTGTTGATTGTCAATCACGATGAATATCTTATACACACTTGATAGCCTTAACCGGGGCGGCGCCGAGACCTTTGTTCTGGACCTTTGCCGGAACGCCGGCCGCTTCGGCATCACACCGGTCTTTGCCGCGTTTGGCGGTGGGACGCTCGAGGATGATTTCCGTGCGGGAGGATTCGAATTCATAAAGATCGAAAGAAGAGCCCCCCTGGACCCTCGTCTCGTGATCCGACTCCGCAAGCTTATCAGGGAATTCAACATCGACATCATCCACACATCGCAACCCGTCGAGGCACTCCACGCTTATTTTGCTGCCTTCCTGACACGCACTAAATGCATCCAGTCGCACCAGGGAGTCTACTCGGAAAAGCGTAACAAGATCGCGGCGAGATTTATTACACCGCTCGTAGATGCAAATATCACGGTAAGCGAGAGTCTGCGCATTTGGCTTGAAAACGAACTGCGAGTCGACACTTCGAAAAGATTTTATCTCGCATATAACTCGGTCGAACCGTCGCGTTTGGCACCAACCGGGAATGACGTTAGGGACGAATTGGGGATCGCGAAGGAAGCACTCGTAATTGGAAATGTCGGGAATTTTATGGTCAGCGGCAGAAAAGAGCAGCTGACAATTTGCCGCGCCTTTTCAAAACTGCCCGCGGACGAAAGGAAACTCGCCTTGATATTTGCGGGAAAGGCCAGGCTTGGCGAACAGGATTATCTCGAAAGGTGTAAGGCATTTTGTGCCGACGCCGGTATCGCGGACCTCGTTTTTTTTCTGGGTGAACGGGACGATATTCCCGACGTTCTAAAGGCGCTCGATATCTTCGTTTTCGCTTCCGTCGCGGAAGGATTGCCGATTGCCCTGATCGAAGCGATGCTCGCCGGTCTGCCGGTTGTCGCATCGGATATTCCACAAAACCTGGAGGTCACCAACCAGGGTCAAACCGCACGTATATTCCCGGTTGGTGACCCGGATTCGCTCGCCGGGGCGATCCATGAACTCGCGAATGACCCGGTCGCACGAGAGAAAACCGCCGCGGCGGGTCGGGATTTTGCGCTCAAAAAGTTTACTATGGAGTCGCATTTTGAAACGCTGCTCGGAATCTATCGTGAAGTGATGGGTTCAAAACGGGAATTCACGAATGACATTGCGACATGATCGTTGGGCGAATAGATAGAGATTGATTTGGCGCCGGACAAACATCGGCTCGCAGCTGAATCATAATGAACTCTTATGGCGATTTTAGTTACCGGCGGCGCCGGTTATATTGGAAGCGTGACGGTCGAGGACCTGCGTTTGGGGGGCGAGGATGTCGTCGTGGTCGACAATCTCGTCTATGGCCACCGTTCCGCAGTTGACGAATCCGTCCCCTTCTATAAGGGCGATATCGGCGACCACGCTCTAATCGAAAGAATCCTGGATGAACACAAGGTCGCGGCCTGCATGCATTTTTCTGCATACGCCTATGTCGGTGAATCGGTCGATGACCCCGCAAAATACTGGGAAAATAACGTTTACCAGACGATTGGCCTTCTTGGTGTACTGCTCGATAGAGGGGTAAGGCGGTTTGTGTTCTCATCCACCTGCGCGAGTTACGGCGAACCGCAATATGTCCCGATCGACGAAAATCATACGCAGTCGCCGACCAACCCGTACGGCTGGTCGAAGTTTATTATTGAACGGATCCTCGAGAGTTATGACAACGCGTATGACCTGAAATTTGTGGCGCTCCGGTATTTCAATGCCGCGGGTGCAACCGAAAGGCTCGGCGAAGATCACGAGCCTGAGACCCACCTGATACCGCTTGTCCTCCAAGCTGCAAGCGGCGAGCGGGACCACGTCTCGATCTTCGGAAACGACTATCCAACTCCCGACGGGACAGCGATCCGGGACTATATACACATTTCGGATCTCAGCCGCGCACATCTCCTGGCGCTGGACTATCTCAAAAACGGCGGTGCCTCCGAGTTTATAAACCTCGGCAATGGTGACGGTTATTCGGTAAAGGAAGTCATAGAGACAGCGTGCAGGGTGACCGGGAAGGAGATTGTCTCACAAAATGTTCCCCGGCGGGAAGGAGATCCATCAAAACTGGTGGCTGACGCCCGAAAGGCGAGAGAGGTCCTGGGTTGGAATCCCGGGTTTCCAAAACTCGAACAAATAATCGAATCAGCGTGGAGGTGGCATCAGTCCCGACCGGACGGCTTTTGCGACGAATAATCCTATTTCGTACCCTCGCCACGAACGATCGCCGGTAAAGTCAGGAGAATGATCCGCAAATCCAGCCAGATCGACCAGTTCTCGATATAAAAAAGGTCGATTTTGACCATCTCATCAAACCGCAGACGGTTTCTCCCGGAAACCTGCCAGAGACCCGTAATACCCGGCTTCATATTTAGACGTTTGCGGTGCCAGATGTCATATTCCTCGACCTCATAGGGGATCGGGGGACGCGGTCCGACGATGCTCATGTCGCCTATTAGGACGTTAATAAGCTGCGGCAGTTCATCGAGACTCGTTCTTCTCAGGAGACGGCCCGCACCCGTAACCCGCGGGTCGTTTCTTACCTTGCCAAAAACGGGCTCGTCGTCATCCCCGGAATTTGCGCCATCGATACCCTCGATATTTTTTTGATACGCCGCACGATGCAGATCTTCATCGGCATCCGCCAGCATCGTCCGGAACTTGTAGCAAAGGAATTTCCTGCCGTCCATTCCAACCCGCTCCTGCGAGAAGAGGAAGCTTCCGCGCGAATCCATTTTTATGATCAAGGCCACAAGAAGCCAGACCGGCGAAAGCAGCAAAATCGAGACGGAGGAAATGACGACATCAGAGAAGCGCTTGAGAAACCGGTCGGCATCAGATAGCGGCTCGCGAAATAGGCGGACCATCGGCAGAATTCCGATTTGTTCGACATTCGTCTTTTGCGGCATAAAGTTAAATAACGACGGGGCGAGCCGAAATTCGACCCGCCCTTCGCGGCCGCTGTTCATCATCGTTTCAAATAGAAACTCGCTCGGTATGGCGCTGTCGGTGATGATGACTTCCTGGATACCGAGATCGCTTATGAGGCGCGGCAAATCGCCGAGGGTCCCGACGATTTCGATCCCGTCGCGGTCCTGCCAACCGGTGCCGCCAGACTCTGAACCTTTCCATTCGGATCCTGTAACGCCGTTGGTCTCAACAATTCCAACAACACGATAACCAAGGTCCGGTCTTTCCGCGAGTTCGGTCACGGTTTGCTCCGCTTCCTTGTTGGTGCCCACGATCAACGTTGGGATCAGGTTAATGTCCCGTCTTCTGACGAGCGACTGAACATACCTGACGAACAGATGGAAGATTGTGAATACAACCAGCGCGATTACAAAATCGAGTAGAAAAACGCCCCGCGAGTACGAAAAATCGCGAAAGGCAAATCCGCCGCGAAAGAGAAATGTCACCGCTATGATAAAAAGCGAACCCGTCAAAACCGCTTTGAATGTCTTTATGAATTCCGCAACGTACGAAAATGCGCCGCTGAACCGGTAGAGCCTTTGATAAGCAAACATCAAGAGCCGGATCGGGACCACAAAAACGGCGACCGCAGCATAGGGCAAAAATTCCGCGGACCACTCAAGATAGCTGTTGCCAAAAACACTTTGGGATTCGCGTAAATAGAACGCGGTGGCAAAACACAAAAACGCCAGAACCGAATCCGCGACGAGAACTGCCGATTTTACGGACGGCATTACCCATCGCGGGACCCTGTTCCGTTCGGGCACGATTCGTACATCTTTCTCTTGGATTCTATTCGGTGCAGGGTCCATAGTCAGCCGCTCTGTCACTTATGTTTATTTCAATCGGACTCTTGTTGCAACCGCTTAACTATACTATTGGCTGACAATTCCTCATTCCTGCGCTATCCTCAACGCTTACCGTGACAGACAGAAACCAAAAAAAGAGGCCGCGAGTGCTGATTACCGCACCCAGTCTCGACGCGCGGCAGAACGTAAGCGGGATATCGACGTTGGTCAAAGAAATTACCGAACACTCGAACTGCGATTTTGAGCACTTCGCAGCGGGACGGCGCGACGGCGAAAAGGCCGGTCCGGTTTGGCTTCTGAGGCAGGGATTGCTGCCGTTTCGTTTCTTTCTGAAGCTCTTACGAGGCTCATACGACCTCGTGCACGTCAACACGGCCCTTGATCCTCTCGCGATCTATC
>JAOTWT010000048.1 GCA_029862725.1 Acidobacteriota bacterium
CAACCCGCGCGGAGCCTCCGTCGAGGACAAAACCCTTTAACTGGGAATAGAGGGCCATCCCTTTTACGCTCTTGTTTTCAACGGCGCTCGCAGAACGGGCTTCAATCGTCAGGGTTAATCCCATGAGTACGATCATCAAGAAATAGCAACCGACAGTTTGAATTGTTTTCATAAGACCTACCCTGATGTCGCAGCCAACGGATGCTGAAAGCAAGGTGCTGGTTTGACGACTTTTATTGGTTTTGAGCTATTCGGGGGCAGACAATAAAGCAAATATTAACGATTCGGTTCCACGGCGAGAATCTCATTGCCGCACGAACCAAAAACTCTGCCCTACCACCCTCGGCCCAAAGGGCAAGGGTATGTTTTCCATCACTTCCGCTGAATAATCTCTTTCCTCAAATTCAGGCCCAAGAAAAGAAACCAGTTTTTCACGGGTCCGGCGATGCGGACCTATCGGTCTCCAGTCCAGTGGGCCTTTTTTTCCCCAGTGGGCAAGCACAAGATCGGTGCCCGGCTTGGACCAGCTCAGCAGCTGTTCCCTGTAAAGCGGCATGCCGGCATCCGGTATCGAATGAAGGGTCCCAGAATCGTGTACCAGGTCGAACGGTTCGTCGGACGTCCATTTTAGCAGATCCGCTTCGACGAAATCGACTTCGACACTTTCATCAACCGCTCGTTGTTTTGCCATTTTAATAGCCTTGGGAATAAAATCGACGGCTGTCACCTCAAACCCGCGCTTCGCAAGCTCGACCGATATCATACCGGAGCCGCAGCCAATATCCAGCGCCCGACCGGTATTGTTATTGGCCTCGGCGGCGTCGATCACAAAATCGTATGGCTCAGGATTATGCCACGGCAGGTCCTCGGGCGACTCCGCCTTGCCATAGATCATTTCGATCACTTTTCTTTCGAACATTCTTTTTGATTCACCGCGGAGATCGCCAAGGACGCGGAGTAAATTATTGGGTTATTGCATATTCAATCGCGGTTAATAATTGGAAGGATAGCCGCAAAAGGGAACTATCTGTAAATCCGCTGCGTCCTCAGCGAACTCCGCGGTGAATTAATCTCTTAACGCCTCGAGGCCCTTATCCAGGGCCGCGATCAGTTCATCGATCGTATCCGTCGATGAGTTGAGCATGACACCCGTCCGGATGACGTTCCCATAAAGACCGCCCTTACCGATCAACACCCCCTGCCGTTTTGTTTCTTCAAACACGCGAAGCAGTGAATCGGCCGCCGGTTCTTTTGTCTGACGGTCCTTAACCAGCTCGATGGCCTGCATCAGGCCCATTCCGCGGACATCGCCAATTGCCTTATGCTTTTCCTTCAGACCAAGCAGGCTTTCATGGAAATAATCACCAACCACACGGCAGTTTGTCCTGAGATCGTCTTCTTCAATCACTCTGATTACGGCCGCGACTGCGGCCATCGATACGGGATTACCGCCAAACGTTGAGAATGTAAGGCCCGGGAAAGCGTCGGCGACTTCCGGCGTGGCGATCGTCCAGCCGACGGGTACGCCGTTGCCCATACCCTTTGCCGACGTGATGATATCCGGCTCGACACCCCAGTGCTCGATCCCGAACCACTTGTCGCCTGTCCGTCCCCAACCGGTCTGGACCTCGTCGGCGATAAAAAGGCCGCCGTGGTTACGGGTGATCTCGGCCACTTTTCCGAAATACTCTTTCGGAGGCACGATAAAACCGCCGACTCCGAGGATAGGCTCGGCCATAAACGCCGCAATCTCACCGGTCGTCGTCGTTTTGATCAGTTCTTCGATGTCGTCCGCGCAGGCGACATCGCAACTCGGGTATTCGAGTTTGAAAGGGCAACGATAACAATAGGGGGCCGGGGCGTGAACCATCCCGGCGACCTGCGATGCAACCGGTTTCCAAGTCGAATGGCCGATCGCCGAAAGAGCGGTCGCGCTGCGTCCCGAGTAGCTGTGGCGCAAGACGATTACCTCGCTTCTTCCCGTCGCAAGTTTTGCCGCCAAGACCGCTGTGTCGTCCGCCTCGGTGCCGCTGTTGGAAAAGAAAGACTTTTTCAGACCGCCCGGAGATATTTCAGCCATCTTTTCGGCAAGTTCGCTCTGCGGTTTGTTTACATAAAGCGTCGATGTGTGCTGGATCGCATTCGTTTGATCGATAATCGCCTTGTTAACGCGTTCGTTGGCGTGTCCGAGACTGACGGTCAAAACCCCGCCGAAACAATCAAGATAGCGGTTGCCGTTTTCATCCCACACGTATTCGCCATCGCCCTTGACAAGCGCGATCGGCTCTTCGTAATAGTTTGCGACTGCCGGAAACAGGAATTCTTTGTGTTTTCGGATTGCGTCCGATAGCCCGGTTTTTTGTTCGGTAGGTTCCATAGATCACTTCCTGAATCAGGAATTTTTCTACAAACTACAACGATAACTCCCCAAAAAGCAATGATTTCTCAATCGTATTTGACGTCGGTGCCAGTCAATTCCGCAATAATCGTAAATTCGACTAATTCTCGCCGCAGTTTTTTGACTCCCAGATGCGCCTGATCTCGAACTCCAGTTTCGCCGTGAGATCGGTCCGCTTCTCGCTTTTGGATCTCTCGACGAGTTTTTCTGCAAGTTCGCGCGCGTCCGCACATTTTCCGGTGTCGATTAGCGCCATGACGAGAATGATGCCGTGTTCGACGGCGTTGCTCGACTCGTATGCCACGTTCGATATCTCGAATGCCGCATTCGCGTTTCGAAGATCCTCGAGCGGCGAAGTCAGAAGAGCGTAGGCATAGGCCGCGGCGGTCTGGTCGCGGGACGGGAATCGACCGTGCATTTCCTTCAGAAGCGTAAACAATTCGCGGTGTAAACCTTTTTTTTCCAGAAGGCTCACAAGATCGAGCAATCGATAATCATTCCCGAAAAACCACGAGCGGGCGAATGGCAAAACCTTGGCGGCATTTTTTGCGTACACAAATATCCGGCACACCGCCGCCGAGTTTGAGATACAGAAGATGGTGAATACTATGAAGAGATTTAAGTTTCTTGTCGCATTCCTTTTGCTCGTCAACCTGCTTCCGGCATCGACCACTGTCGCACAAGAAAGTGTACCGACACCGGATTTTAAGATCGAATTCGAGAAATTCAAGCTCGATAACGGGCTTGAGGTCGTATTTCATATCGACCGTTCTGACCCTGTCGTCGCCGTGGCGCTTACTGCCCACGTCGGTTCGGCAAGAGAGAAGACGGGCAGAACTGGTTTTGCGCACCTCTTCGAACACCTTCTTTTTTTGGAATCGGAAAACCTCGGCAAGGGCGGACTCGACAAGATGAGTGCGAGGATCGGCGGCTCCGGTGCAAACGGCTCGACGTCGCGCGACCGGACAAACTATTTTCAGACCGTCCCCAACGACGCACTCGAGAAAATGCTTTGGGCCGAGGCTGACAAATTGGGCTGGTTTATCAATACGGTGACAGATCCAGTGTTGGCGAAGGAAAAACAGGTCGTAAAAAACGAGAAACGACAGTCGGTCGACAACAACCCATACGGCCACAACTTCTATGTTATCGACAAGGCCCTCTATCCCGAGGATCATCCGTACAACTGGCAGGTGATCGGTTCGCTCGAGGACCTCCAGAATGCCACTCTTGCCGATGTAAAGGAATTCTTCCGCCGCTGGTATGTGACAAACAACGTGACGCTTGTCGTTGCGGGCGATTTCGACCCCGCACAGGCGAAGAAATGGGTTAAGAAATACTTTGACGAGATAAAGCCGGGTCAAGAGGTTATGCCTCTCAAGAAGCGCGCGGGAGTCGCTCAAAAGACGACAAAGCTTTATCACGAGGACAACTTCGCAACAGTTCCGCAGCTGACAATGGTTTGGCCGACCGCCGAACAGTACCATCCCGATTCCTACCCGCTCGCGGTTTTGACGCAATACCTCTCACAGGGTAAGAACGCTCCGCTTTACAAGGTGCTGGTTGAGGAGAAGAAGTTGACAGCGGGTGTGAATATGTTTGACCGAGCATCGGAGCTTGCCGGCCAGACCTATCTGCTCGTTCGCAATTTTGACGGAAAAGATCTCGACGATACACATGCGGCCGTAAAGGAAGCGTTTGAGAAGTTTGAAGCGGAAGGCATTTCTGGAAAGGACCTCGGCCGGATCAAGGCGGGCCAGGAAACACAGTTTTATAATGGCCTCTCGAGCGTGCTCGGAAAGGGCTTTCAGCTCGCTCAGTACAATATCTTTGCCGGCGATCCGGGTTACGTAGAGACCGACATAAAAAATATCCTCGCGGTTACAACCGAAGACGTGATGCGGGTCTACGAAAAGTACATAAAAGACAAGAATTATATCGCCACGAGCTTCGTTCCGAAGTCGCAGCTTCCGCTCGCTCTTGAAGGCTCAACGAAAGCTGACGTAGTCGAGGAAAAGATCGTTCAGGGCGCTGAAGAAGAAGTTGATGCGTCGATCAAGGCGGATTACGAGCGGACACCCTCCACTTTTGACCGCACAAAAGAACCGCCGTACGGTACGGCGCCGGAGATTCGGACACCCGAGATCTGGGAAGCGACCCTTAAGAGGGGTTTGAGGCTCTACGGGATCGAGAACAGCGAGGTTCCGCTAGTCGATTTTAATATCGTCATCGAGGGAGGACAGCTTCAGGACGACGTCGGTAAGGCGGGAGTTGCCAATTTTACGGCTCGCATGATGACACAAGGCACAAAAAACCGCACGCCCCGGGAACTCGAAGAAGCGATCGAACAGCTTGGTGCCTCGATCAATGTTTCCGCCCAAACCGAGTCGATCAGGATAACGGGTAATACCCTGGCCAGGAACTATGACGAGACCATCGCGCTCCTCAATGAAATTGTCTTGAAGCCGCGTTGGGACGAAAAGGAATTCGAACTCGTCAAAAAGAGCATCGTCAATCAAATCCGCCAGCAACAAGCTAACCCGGTGGCGGTCGCACAAAACAACTTCAGTTCGCTGGTTTACTCCAAAGACGATATCCGTTCGCGTAATATCCTCGGTTCTATCGAATCGGTCGAATCGATCACCATGAAGGATCTGAAGTCCTTTTACAAAAAGAACATCTCGCAGTCGGTGGCGCGGATGCATGTCGTTGGAGCGCTAGGCAAAGAAGAGGTTATTCAGCCGTTGAATCGTCTTTCAAATAAATGGAAGAATCGCAAGGTAAGAATCGCGGAAGCGCCTTCTCCTGCACCGCCGGCACAATCGAAGGTATTCTTTTACGATATCCCGGACGCGAAGCAGTCGGTGGTGATCATCGGGTACCCCGCGCTTGCTGAATCGGATGAGGACTTTTACCCGGCGACCGTCGCAAACTACATTCTTGGCGGCGGAGGGTTTGCTTCGCAGCTCACACAGCAGCTCCGCGAAGGTAAGGGCTATACATACGGCATCTTTTCGAACTTTGCGGGTTCGAAACGGGGCGGCAGCTTTTCGATCTTTAGCCGCGTCAGGTCCAATGTGACCCTCGAGTCGCTTCAGTTGATCAAGAAAATCGTCGAGGAATATCCGGACGGATTTACCGGCAAGGATCTCGAGACGACAAAAGGCTTTTTGATCAAAAGCGCGGCGCGTGCTTTCGAAACATCGGGCGCGAAACTCAACATGCTCGAAGACATAAGCACCTATGGCTGGCGTTATGATTATGTAAAGCGGAGGGAGTCGGTGGTCCGCGGGATGACGGTCGAGAAGATAAGGGAGCTTTCAAAGAAATACATAGATTCCGGAAGGATGTACTGGCTTGTTGTGGGCGATGCAAAAACGCAACTCGAGCGTATGAAGGAACTCGGGTTCGGCGAGCCGGTTTGGCTTAACGAGGAGAAATCTGGCGAATAAAGCATCTGACTTTCGGTTGGGCGCCAAACGCCTTCTGATTTTGTGAAAATCAAGAAGTATGCCCACGCTGTCATCGCTCGCCGACCGCGGGGACATCCTGGAGTTCGCCTGCCATAAAGGAAGTCTTTACAAATTTGGCCTGGTTGACTCCTCCAAACGAAAAAACAAATATGATTTAAACCGCGAAAAACGGATTTAAGCTCTTTATCTTTCGTCCTCCCGGGTTGCATGTCAAAAGACAACGGTGAGCCAATCCCGCGAAAAAAGGCAGAAACGGCTGGGAAGCAGTATTTGTGGGCGCCAATTGCGCTTAAAATGCTCCCCTTGAAGCTAGCCATCTTCTTAAGCCGGTTATCCGGACCCAAATCCCCAATCGGCAGTGTTGACTTACAAAGCCCAGGAAAATTGCTACCCGAGCTCTTACGGTTTTATTTAGGCGTCTTGAGCTTTGGAGATTTGGTATCACGAAGAATCCGCCAGACGATCGTCGCGGCTCCGTCGTCTTCAACTCCGACGATCCGGAACGCGACGATGACGTCACGCCTCTTGTCAAAATCCAATTCGTTGTAAATAACGCCGGCCTCCGACCGCAAATACTTTCCGCGGTATGCGATCGAGCGCATTGCGAAAGTGTTGCCTTCGGTAACAAAAACGCCTCGGCCATAAATAAACCCGTCCCTGCTCACCCCATTGGCAAACCGCTTCGCCGCTTCCATGGCTTCGGTGGCGGTGTCGAC
Organism: Acidobacteriota bacterium; assembly: GCA_029862725.1. Lineage (GTDB taxonomy): Bacteria > Acidobacteriota > Blastocatellia > Pyrinomonadales > Pyrinomonadaceae > Aridibacter. The sequence goes on from JAOTWT010000048.1 coordinate 6,588, forward strand.
AGGTAAATATTCGGCCAGGTATCTGAGACCGGGCGTGTTGAGGTGTACTTCTTCGATCGGGACGTCTCCCAGCTCGACAAAGATCGCACCGCTGAAAACGCCGCGCGCGATCAGACTTGTTTCGATATATGTGACATCGGCGAGCCGCCTGAGCCGGTGGCTCCCCAAGCGAAAAGAGTAGGAGGAGCCCGTTCCCGGAAATTGGTACTTCGAACAATCAGGTGAGGCGTCGACCACCCTTTCATCTTCTCCACATCCAAATTCCGGTATCAGCTTGAAGAGCCCCGTATTTTTCTCGTTAAGCAGATCTGAGTATTTCTGCCTGTGTAATACCGAGGGCTCGAGGTTTGCGGTTTCCTGCGCATCGAGCTTGCGGTACAGGGCAACCATCGCCGCCCGCCATTCCCTGTTAAACCGCGGCGAGTTCGCGTAGGCACCCTGGCCGTATAGATTAGAATAGGTCTGCCGGGCTAGTCTTTCATGGGCGCGGTCGAGCCGACGCGTCTTTTCAATCTCGGTTTCGCGTCTGCCCAGATACGGCGTTGGGGTCGGTTCAGGCTCCTGCCCGCTTACAAATTGACCACATGACACCAGAAGTATTGCAAAGAGTGCGATTCTTTCCACCATAGCCTTTTCCGCCAGAACGATTTGTTTCTCGATTAAACCCCTTTACGTTTCGGATTATAAGACACTTTTCATTAAATGAAATGCATTTTGGCGCGTCCCGGCATCTAATCGCGATGAGGCGGGCCATCATCAATATTCCCATGTCCGGGATTTGAACCCGCATCAGAAACTTCTATTTTCGCGGGGTGATCCTCAAAAGCTCGCCGCCCGTCGCGTCGGTCACGACGTAGAGCGCCCCGTCGGGCCCCTGGCGGACATCCCGGATGCGACTTCTTCGTTCGGTCAGCAGGTGTTCTTCCCCCGTAACGCGTCCGTCCGCAAGTACAAGGCGAACAAGTCTTTGCGACCTTAACCCACCGACAAAGATATTTCCGCGCCATTCCGAAAATGCGTTCCCGGTATAAACCTCCATCCCCGAAGGCGCGATCACAGGGTCCCAATAATAAACCGGCGAAACGTAACCTTCTTTTTGCGTGACCGAACCGGGGATCGGTTCACCAGAGTATTCCTCGCCGTACGTCACAACCGACCAGCCGTAATTCTTGCCCTTCTCGATCAGGTTCAGCTCATCGCCTCCCCTTGCCCCGTGTTCCACCGTCCAAAGACGGCCCTTGCCGTCAAATGCCGCCGACTGCACGTTGCGGTGCCCGAGGTCCCATATTTCCGGCAGGGCACCGGGTTTCTTATTGAAGGGATTGTCTTCGGGAATCGTACCATCGGGGTTGATACGAATGATCTTACCGAGGTGGTTGTCGAGTTGTTGTACCTTCGCACGGTTTGGGCGGTCAGAACGGTCACCCAGGGTGATGTAGAGCTTTCCATCCGGGCCGAATGCGAGCCGCGAACCGAAATGCAGACCGTTCGCGTAAGTCGGCAAAGCGCGGAAAATCACTCGAACATCCTTCAGCGCCCGGCGATTCTCGATCAAAACGCCTCGGGCGACACTGGTCCCGCTTCCGCCCTCACGCTGCTCGGAAAAACTCCAGAAGATAGTGCTGTCTTTTTCAAAATTCGGACTCAGTGCGACATCAAGCAAACCGCCCTGGCCGCGAGCCGTGATCCGTGGCAGCCCGCCCTCGCGGCCTGCGTCCGAAACATCGCCTTGGCCGACCGGAAGCAATCCCTTGATCGGCCCCCCGATCTTGCCCGAGGCCGAAACGATCCGCATCACTCCCGACTTTTCGGTGATCAGGAACGCCCCGTCGGGCAGGGGTTCGACCGCCCAGGGCATTTCCAGTCCCTTCGCGACAACGGTCACATCAAACGCGGTTTTGGACTTCACCTCGCAAACCCGGGTCTGATTGGCGAAAGCCGGCTTCTGCTCGGGTGCGTTGGCCTCGCCCATGTCGATGGGCCGGCACTGGCCGTTAGCGTCCGGACCCGCAGCAGCCTTTGAATTCAAGGACGATGGCTTCCGAGGCACATTCTGCCCGCAAGCCATCCCGGCAGCGGCCAAAATCAAAACAAACAACAAAACGCTACGAGTCTTTATCATAAAAAACTTTCCTCAAAAAATAGATATTTTTGATTCTAAATCAAGGAGAGGCTACAGGGAATCGGGGATGCCCGGATTTTTCAAGATCCATAAAAACATGTGGGCAGGAAATACGAGCATAGAAGACACCCTTTCGGCTTTGCCTTAAATGCCAGATGCCGGCGGCGAACAGAATGTCGCCTGCCGGCGCCCCCGGGTTTCTCGATTAGAAAAATTCAATCTTGTTTACAGGCCGGGGAGGCGCTTTGAACGCCAGCTCTTCGCGCTCGAGGGGAGGCGCTTTGAACGCCAGCTCTTCGTGCTCAAGGCGCAACCGTCACTCGTGCGCAAATACTTAGAACGTGCCCGCATTACTGGCGTCGGGTATCTTGTCGCTAATAAAATCGTCCAGCACCATGCCAAGATCCGGGCGCCCTATTTCCTGCAGGTTGTAATAGACCCTCGTGTTCGGCTTCTCGATCTTGATTATTCGGTTCAGATCGATCGGTGTTCCGATCACGACGGCTTCACATTCGGTATTGTTTATCGTCGCCTCAAGATCTCGTAACTGCTGTTCTCCGTAACCCATTGCCGGCAATACCTCGCCGATATCCGGATAGATCTCGAATGTTTCGGAAAGCCTCCCCACCGTGTACGGACGAGGATCGATTATTTCAGCGGCGCCGAATTTTTTTGCGGCAACCACGCCTGCGCCGATCTTCATGCCGCCGTGAGTCAGGGTCGGGCCGTCTTCAACTACCAAAACCTTCTTGCCTTTGATAACCGCCGGATCATCAACATCCAGCGTGGATGCGCAGTCGATAACAATCGCACCGGGAACCTCCGACGCGATGTTGCGGCGGACCGTCTCGATTCCTGCGGCGTCGGCGCTGTCCATCTTGTTAATAACGACAACATCCGACATTCTCAATGTGGTGTTACCGGGAAAGTATGTAAGTTCGTGACCCGGGCGATGCGGATCGACAACGGTGACATGGAGATCGGATTCGTAAAAGGGGAAGTCGTTGTTGCCGCCGTCCCAGAGGATGACGTCACAACCATCGGGATCCGTTTCGGCTGCTCTTAAAATCGCTTCATAATCCACACCGGCGTAAATTACGTTTCCGCGGACAATATGCGGTTCGTATTCTTCCATTTCTTCAATAGTGCAATCATGCTTCTCAAGATCCGCGAGTTCGGCAAAACGCTGAACTTTTTGGGCGACGAGGTCACCGTAGGGCATCGGGTGACGGATGGCGACGACTTTCAAACCTTTCTCCAGCAGTATCTCGATTATGCGGCGCGAAGTCTGACTTTTTCCGCAACCGGTCCGTACCGCGCCAACCGATACCAATGGCTTTGTGCTTTTTATCTGCGTGTCCCCGGGCCCGAGCATTACGAAATTTGCTCCGGCCGCCATGACCTGAGCGCCGAGAGCCATGACGAATTGGTAGGAAACATCGCTGTATGAAAATACGCAGTCATCAACATTCAAATCCTTGATCAATTTGGAAAGATCTTCTTCCTGTACGATCTGGATTCCATCCGGGTAAAGACTCCCGGCCAATTCTGCCGGATATTTCCTGCCTTCAATATCCGGAATCTGAGCGGCGGTAAATGCGACCACTTTGTAATCCCTGTTGTCCCGGAAATATGTGTTGAAGTTATGGAAATCTCTACCGGCAGCCCCGATAATAATCACGTTTTTCATGTGTTATCCTCTCAAAAAAGTTATGGTTGTTCGAATCGACGAAAACCTAAATTATCGTTTATTCGGAATTAAGTCCATCCGCGTCATTGATCGCAATCTCCGGACCGTTGGTAAGGACCTTGTTAACCGCCGATGATGTTCTTACGCCAGTCTGACTTTTCAAGACATATTCCTCGTCAGCTGGATCGAGCATATGAAAACATCCGAAACAGATCCGATTCGTCTCGATTTTGTAGTATCGAAAGACTACCCGAGCCTGAACAGGCTTGGAATGACACTTGCTCCGGGGAAAAAGGTTCAAAATGCAGCAGGAAAAGACTGGGACAGGGACCTTGAGAGCGATCTCAGCCGTCTGAAACACCATTACGAGGTTGATTCCTTGGTTTCGCTGGTCGCGTTCGAGGAGCTTGAGCGTTTGAGAATTGAGGATCTTCCGCGAAGGTGCAGGAGCAAGTCGATCGAACTGATTCAATTTCCAATAAAGGACGGCTTTACACCGCCGGCATATGAGGAGTTTTCCCGGCTGGTGGAGGTGATCTGTGAGCGCTTGAGTGAAGGAAGTACCGTTGCGGTGCATTGCAGGGGAGGGCTCGGTCGCACAGGATTGACCGCCGCATGCGTCGTTGTAGGGATTTCCGAAGGAAAGATAAATGGACAAAGTGCGATCGAAATGGTCCGAAATGCGCGCGCCGGGACCATCGAGACGCAAGAACAGGAAAAATTCGTCGTTGGATTCGCAGATCACTGGAAATCTGCGTAACATGAGCTTACGGTCGATCGGCATCCTTATCAAGATGGGAGATCGCTGGGAGCCGAATTGTTGAGGGCATTGATTTTTCCGATTAAACTATGAACGCAATGAGATTAATTTCGACTAAGAATGGCCTGAAGCTGGTGATCGCCTTCTCGGCTTGCCTGTTTGCGGCCGGAGTTGTTTATTCCAGCCGCAACGATCGAACGAATTACGGTGATGATTCGACGGCTTCAGACGGCAAGGTCCTTGCGTTTGGCGATCCGGCGAAGGCCCGGAAAGCCTTTAATGAAGCCGCAAAAGTCTTTTTTTCGCCGCGATGCTCGAACTGCCATCCGAGCGGTGATTTTCCGACGCAGGGCGACGATATGAACCAGCATTTCCTGGATGTGGTGCGGGGCGACGAGGGAAAAGGTTCTGACGATTT
>JAOTWT010000514.1 GCA_029862725.1 Acidobacteriota bacterium
TAAGTCTCGAGCATGCGCAGGAACTAATGGACTCGGTCAAGGAGATCCACGACATTTTTTGGCGATCGAAAGATCGCGACGTCGAGTTTTATCTGGCAGGCTGACTCTGAAAACTATTGCTGAATCGATTGCCCTGCGCCAGGATTGTCGCGGGGCATCGTTTTCCGGGACTCGAAAACCGGTTTGTTGCTAAATTGCCCCGTGCTCAGGCACGGGTTAGCATTCGAATTGAGAAATTCGGGCTTAAGCCCGCGATAAAAATGGCGGAACGTCACATCCGGCTAAAGCTGGAGGCAATATAAGTGAGGGAAATTGTCTCCAGGGCTCAATCGACGAATGATCAAACCGCTAAAAAAAGCAGGATGGCTCGAGACTGTGTTCCTCCTTGTCGGATATCTCGAGCGTTACAGGGTCGAGGGTGATTCGATGTCACCGACTCTCGCGCCAGGTTGCGACGTCGCGGTCGATCCAAACGGGACATTGGCACAAGGCGACGTCGTTGTGATCAGGCATCCGTATAAAACGGATGTCGTCATGATCAAAAGAATCTTTCGGATCGAGGAAGACGGAAAGCTGTTTCTTTCGAGTGACAATCCCTTCGAGAGCACAGACAGTCGCGCTTTTGGTGCCGTTTCGATAGAATATCTGAAAGGTAAAGCGGTGGCGGTTTTATGATCGAAGAAAAAGAGCTGATAGATAAATTTGTGGCCCGGAAAAAGGGCGTCAGCCGGAAACGTGAACGGCTAAAGAAACCCGATTGGCTAAAAATAAAGATCGGCGATCCGACAAACCAGAACAAGGTGCTCAAGCTGATCGACGGTCTGAACCTGCACACGGTTTGCCAGGAAGCCCGTTGCCCGAACATCTTCGAGTGCTGGACCGACAAGACAGCGACCTTCATGCTCGGCGGCGACACCTGCACGCGAACGTGCGGCTTTTGTGCCGTCAACAAGGGCAAACCGATGGAACTCGATCCCGAAGAGCCGATGCATGTCGCTGAGGCCGTAAAGCATCTCGGACTCGAGCACGCTGTAATTACCTCCGTAAACCGTGACGATCTTTCCGATGGCGGCGGTGCCCACTGGGCTGAAACCATCCGCCAGGTCCATGCGATGGTTCCGAGCTGTAAAGTTGAGGTTTTGATTCCCGATTTTCAGGGAAACGAAGACGCGCTCAATACCGTGCTTGATGCCCGCCCGGAGGTCCTGAATCACAATACCGAAACGATAGCCCGTCTCTACCGGCGTGTTCGGCCCGATGCGATCTATGAACAGTCGATGACCCTGCTCGAACGCGCGGCGCATTTCCGCGATACGCAATTCCCGGAGATGTTTACAAAAAGCGGCATCATGGCCGGTCTCGGCGAAGGATTTGAGGAGGTCGTCGAACTGATGAAGGACCTCCGCAAGGTTTCCTGCGACATCATGACGATCGGCCAGTATCTACAGCCATACGAAAAACGCCTGCCGGTTGAACGATACGTGACGCCCGAAGAGTTCAACGAATGGAAACGGATCGGTGAGGATATGGGCTTTAAACATGTCGAATCTTCACCTTTGACGCGAAGCTCTTATCACGCTCGGGAACAGGCGGAGAGCGGGAATGTCGCGGCGTGTTAGGGGATCTGAGAAATTAAGACCTAAAATGCCGGTCCGCGTTTTGGCTTTTCATGCAACATCTTACAACCCTTTGACGAAATTGTGCCGAGGGAAAAACTTATTTCCGGGATGTTTCCTTGGGCAATGGTCACGGCTCTTGTTAGATTTCGGGGCCGTATAGCGTTGCTTTCGTGATTCCCTCATTCCGGAAGCACGCTCTACGGGTGCAAGAAAAAGACGCTTTATCCAAGACCGTATTTGTTTCCCGGCCGCATTTTAGCTACCGGTGCGGATTTGATACCATAAATAATTAATTTCCATAAATCTTTCAAATCAGGAGAAAATTTAATGAGCAGTAGGTTTGTCTCAAAAGCGATTATTGCAGCGCTTTTTTTGTGTAGTCTTTCGATCGCGGTATTTGCCCAAGCCCTTCCAAATGGCGTAACAAAGGTGGCCACCGTTGAGGGGATTACGGAATACCGGCTCGATAACGGGCTTCGCGTTTTGTTGTTTCCAGATAACACCAAGCAAACGGTAACGGTAAATATCACGTATCTTGTCGGGTCGCGCCATGAGAACTATGGTGAGACCGGAATGGCACATCTACTCGAGCACCTCGTATTCAAGGGCACTCCGAATCATCCCGACATACCTGCGGAGCTGACGAAATACGGCGCTTCACCGAATGGTACGACCTCCTTCGACCGTACGAATTACTTTGAGACTGTCGCCGCAACCGACGAGAACATTGATTGGGCGCTGGATCTTGAGGCCGACCGCATGGTCAATTCGTATATCGCCAAGAAGGATCTCGACTCGGAGTTTTCAGTTGTCAGGAACGAACTTGAGTCGGGCGAAAACAATCCGATCCGCGTTACTCTTCAGAAGTTATTCGCAATTACGTACGACTGGCACAATTATGGAAAGAGCACGATCGGAGCTCGTTCGGACCTCGAAAATGTTCCGATCGACCGTTTGCAGGCATTCTATCGAAAGTACTATCAGCCCGATAACGCCGTCCTGGT
>JAOTWT010000515.1 GCA_029862725.1 Acidobacteriota bacterium
CACGACTTCGCTCTGCCGTCGCTCGATGCCGTTATTACGGTCCTGCTGTCTTTCGTAAAGACTATCGGCCCGATAGGCGCGTCGTGTGCAAACTCCAGACCTTTACTGCCATATTTTGGTTCGATGAGGCGGCGCAGCAAGCGTCCGGATACCGGGTCCCACAGAAACACCATACCCCCATATGAAACCGCGGCAATTTCAAAATCAGGGCTGAATTCGAAATCAACGACCGTTCGATCAACGGTTCCGGAACAATTCGCGCAAACATTGACTTCCGACGTAAGATCTTTGATCTTTCGCCCATTTTCAATATCCCATAATTCCACAATTTCGCCCCGGAACCTTGCACCTGCCAGCAGCCTCGTTCCGTCATTCGAGATCTGCACCCAAACTTTCTTCCAATTGTTTGTTATACCGAACGGAAAACGAGTGAGCAGCTTGGTGGTTTCCAAATCCCACGCTTCAACCATATTGTCCTCGCATGAAACAGCAAGATACCTGCTGTTACGGCTCAGGCTGCTGCGGTAACTATAGCTGCTACCGGCACAGGGAGAGAATTGGTTAAGAATCCCGCCGATAACAAATGAGTAAGAATATCCCCGGGTCGTCACATTTTGAGTTACGGCAAAATAGTCGTTTTGATCCGTAAATCCCCCGTCCACTCTTTTTTCGGAATCGCGATCAAGAATCCTGACCAACTTGAGATTTTCAAATAGCTCCTTTGGCGCCTGTTTGACGGTTTGGGCATAGGATGAGGCCGGCATGATTAACCCCAGGGAAATACCGAGAAGGAAAGACCGGATTGGCATAAATAGAACGTACATAATCTGCAGCGTCACCCACCGCTTTTCACAATTCTAACCCTATTGGGATGCGTTGCCTTTTGCAATCCTAAGACGTGGTCTGTTCTGTTCGCTCAAATAGCGTATTTGGACTATTCTTGTAATTCATGCTGGCGGCTTCACGACCGTTCGGTTTTTGTGAAAACGAAAAAGAAGATCAAATAATTCGATTATGAACAAGATCAAAATCCTTGCATTCGCGGGGAGCCTCAGAAAAGAATCGACCAATAAGAAAACGTTGCGTATTGCCGCGGCGGCGGCCGAAGCAGCAGGTGCGGATGTAACCGTGATAGATCTGAAAGATTACCCGCTGCCCATTTATGACGGCGATATCGAAAGTGAAAAAGGCCTGCCCGAAAATGCGCAGGAACTCCAGCGAATTATGCTTGAAAGTCAAGGGTTGCTGATCGCGTCACCGGAATATAACAGCTCTGTCACGGGTGCATTAAAAAACATGATCGACTGGACCTCCCGGCCAGATGGCGACCAAAAAGCCGGCGCCTGTTATGACGGAAAGGCGGCGATCATGATGAGCGCTTCGCCCGGAAACCTGGGCGGCCTCCGGGGGCTATTTGATGTAAGAAAGATTCTCTCGGCGATGGGGGTCATAGTGCTGCCGGACCAGGTCGCTGTTGCGCATGCCTACAAGGCGTTCGATGACGATGGAAAACTGTTGGACGAGCAGGTGCGGAAAAGTGTCGAAGGACTTGGGGAGAAGCTTGCCGATTTCTTGCACAAAATGGCTTAAGCCGGCGACGATCGGAACAGAGGTAATAAAGATGATTAATATGCGCCCGATTGCTGTCACGTTTTTAGCGGGTTTGATGCTTATTGCGCCAACGGCTGCTGCAAATGAAATCGTTGAAAAACAGAAGGACGTGGACGCGATTCTCGATGACGCGGTTCGGGCGGTCGCTGCCGAAAGCAGGATTAAAGAAATAGAAAGCATACATGCCTACGCGGAATGCCTTGGCCCGAAAGGGGAGTATACGACCCGCATCGCTTCTTTTGATTCGGATAAGGTCTTTATACAAAGGACTTTTGGCGACCGGGAAAAACCTTCGAATATAAAGATCAACGGGGCTTATGGCTGGAATACTGATTCTGATCCCTTTTCTCCCGAAATCATTTCGCCATTCGAGAAGATGGTCAACAGATTGCACGAATTCCAGCGGATGGCATTTGATTTCAGAACCATGTTTACGGATTTTGAGCTCGTCGGTGCTGAAGATTTTTTTGGTTCTCCGAGTTTCAAGGTAAGGGCAAAATCAGAGATCGGCTGGCCCGCGAATCTGTATTTCAGTAAACGTGCAAGAACGCTGTCGGGCTATGATCTGCTAAATCCTGATGGAACAAAAGTCACAAACCGTTTCGATGAATGGCGCAAAATAGACGGAATAAACCTGCCCGTTAAGATCACCGCTATCGACCCTCAGGGCGAATGGATTCTGAATTTTAAGACCATCGAGTTCAACTCGGTCCGCGAGAACGTGTTCGATGTTCCCCGGCCTGTGAAAGATATGGCGGAACTACTCAGGCTCCAAAAACAGTCGGAAGAGGCCCATTTGACTAAAGATGCTACCTTGCTGGTTGCGAGTTTTGACTCTGCGGGAATAGTTCAGCTTAGCAACGGCGAGACTAGCCGTATTACTCCAGAAGCCGGATTGAATATGTTTTCGTCTTATTTCTCGCGCGTCAAATTTGATGAGTGGGCAGATATCGAGTCGCCCAAGATTCGGATCTCAAAAGACGGGACAATGGCCAGTATCATTGTAAG
>JAOTWT010000516.1 GCA_029862725.1 Acidobacteriota bacterium
AACCCGGGTTTTATAGTCCAACCGTTCGTCGGCAGCTACAACCTCAAAAGCAAGCGCCTGAAGAACATCGCCGGCCAGTATCGCAGTCGCCTCGCCATATTTGACGTGACAGGTCTGAAGCCCTCTTCTGAGGTAATCGTCATCCATCGACGGCAGATCGTCATGAATTAGGGAGTAGGTGTGGATCATCTCGACCGCCGCGGCGCATGTCATAAGTTTTGCGCGCGGAGCGCCGAGCGCTTCGCCGGTCGCAAACAAAAGCGCCGGCCGAAGTCTCTTGCCACCGGCGAAAATACTGTGGCGGATTGCCTTGTGAAGTTCCTGCGGTTCGGTTTCGGCCTTCGGGATCAGACGGTCGAGCTCATCCTCGACCAAAGCGGCAGAATTTAGCAAATATGAATCTAGATCGGCATTATTCGGAGTCATCTGATTCAATTCTCAGACAAAAGCTCGGTTTGAGCAACACGCCGCCGACTTGTTCTTTTGAAACGAGCCGCGATTACGGACGATGCGTGCCAAATCAATTGTCGGAATGAGGTACGATTCTCATTATTCTGTCATCTTCATTCGAGGGTTTCCCGCGGCCGTCGCGGTTTGAGGTCGAAAAGTAGATCGATCCATCCGGACCTTCCGCAACCTCTCGAATTCTTCCGTATTCATTATGAAAAAGGATTTGTTGGGCCACGGGTTTCCGGCCTTCCAAAATTATCCTGACAATCGATCTCCCCTTCAGTGCCCCAAAAAAGAAATTTCCGCGAAAGCCGGGAAATGCGGTTCCGTTGTAAAACATACCGCTACCGGGAGCCATCGCCGGAGAGTATTCGATCAAGGGTGAGACCATACCCTTTCTTGTTCCCTTGTGGCTGATCTTGGCCCAACCATAATTCCTGCCGCGCTCAACGATGTTGAATTCGTCACCACCGGTGCGCTTCTTGAACAAGGACACGCCGTCGATCAAACTCGGTCCGTGCTCGGTCTGAAACATCAGGCCTGTGCCCGGCTGCCACGCAAGCCCCTGTGCATTGCGGTGCCCGTAACTCCAAATCTCACCCCGCTTGCCTTCCATGCCGTAAAAAGGGTTGTCTTCCGGAATCGTTCCGTCGTCGTTTAATCTGAGGGTTTTTCCGCTTAGCGAATCCAATCTCTGAGCGTTTTTCTGCCTGCTCGCGTCTCCTGTGGTGATATAAAGTTTTTTGTCGGGACCAAACCCAATCCGCGTGCCGGCGTGAAATTTTCGGGCGGGAATTCGTTCGATGATCGTCTTCGGGTCGCGGAGTTTGTCTGTTGAATAGCGGTAACGGGCGACACGGACAAACTTGTCGTCGCGCTGGCGGTAGACATATGCCAAATAAATATAGCTATTTGAAACGAATTCGGGATGCAGCGCCATTCCCATCAAGCCATTTTCTCCCGAGTCATCGATATTTTCGAGAATCAGTAAAGGAATCTCAGAAAGACGACCTTCCGAGATTATACGGACGCGACCGGGCCTTTCCGAAAAAACGATGGTCTTGCTATCCGGAAAAACAATGGACCAAGGAACTTCCAATCCGCTTGCGACTGTTTCAACCTTTAGTCCCGGTATTGAGGCCGGCGAAGGCAAATCATCATCGTCGAGCGTCTGGCCAACAATGGCGATACTCAAGAATAATATGGCTATCCACTGAAAACCTGCCCCGCAAAGGCTCCTCAAATTAAAACCGCCGCTGCCATTTTCTGTCGTCATTACTCACCTCGCAAAAACCAATTCGTTACACGACCCAAGATCAAAAATATTGGATTACGCCACACTTTGTTCCTATCGATGAAATTGGGATTTGTTCAGTTTGCCAGGAATAGGTGAGACGTTTCATTGGCTGAAAAAGGAGGCCCGGTTTTCCGTCGGATCGGTGCTCCGAGAATTTGCCGGTTTTCGAGTGCAGGCACTACGGAACCAATGGTAAGGCCGGCATCGAACAAAATAGCGCGATTTAAACTAGGGAAACGGAAGCCGAATGATCGTATCGTCTTCCGTTCTGATCTTAATTGAACCCGAATTTCAAGCAGCGAGTGCGAGGGAAATCCCGGCAGATTAATTATGCCCTGGCATCAAAAATGCGGAAATCGTCCTAAGGCGCGCAGACCCCATTCATATTACAGGCTGTACTGGGGCATGCCGGCTGCGTGCCACAATCGCCATCTGAAACGCAGGAGCAGGAGGCGGCAGCTAACGCGCTACTTGGAGCAGCCAGCGACGCTATCACCGGGATCGCGACAGCTGAAGCGAATCCGATCTTCTTTATCAAATCCCTTCGGGATTGTCCCGACAAGCTTATTTCGGCGCTCTTTTCAAGAAGAGCGTGATTCTGGAGCTGATCGATTGCGAGCCAGACAATGTCTTCATTAACGCCGGCAACGGAATTTTCTTCCATTGACTCGGCAATGTCGGCTACGCTGTTTTTTCCGTCACATGCCTCCCACACCTGTGCAACAGTCTGATTGAGGCAATGAGCCCTGCCCGTATCCATGTCGTATACCAACAATTCATCCGGCATCTTTTGAATGACGAGATCTTTTTTCCTCGCAATCGGTCGTTGGGAATTTTTCATAAGTACCTACCTTAACCTGAACTGCATTT
>JAOTWT010000049.1 GCA_029862725.1 Acidobacteriota bacterium
GGACGGCGTGGATTCGACAAGCGATTCCGGGTTTGAAGAGGCCCGCGAATTAATCGCGCGGTCCGGTGTGACCACCTACTTTATACAAATAGAGACCCAGCAGGATTTTGAAGATGGTCTGCTCGGGGATTGTGCTAGTTCGACGCAGTTTTCGAAGGCGCAGCTGCGGCGCTATTACGATCTTTTTCCGAAAGAGTTTAGGGTCGAACGCGTTTTGGATTTTTGCCGCCTCGGAGATTTCGAACGTCTCGACATAAGCAAACGTCTCTATAACCTCGCCGCGGAACAAATGGCATCGATGGCCAAGGCGTCGGGCGGTAAGGTAATACCGGTCGCCGATATGTCCGAGGCGAGGACGGCCTTCAGACAGGTGGCGGCCGATATAGGTACGAGTTACGCGATCGGGTATTACTCGACCAATACCAATTTCGACGGCAGCTACCGCAAGATCAAGGTTGAACTCAGGGGACTTCCGGCGGGAAGCATTTTGCGCGCAAGAGAGGGCTATACGCCGCCGAAGCAGTGACGATAGGCTGAAAACGGAAAACGGAAAAAGGAAAACGGGAAACGGAAAACGGAAAGTGGAGAGTGGATAAATTTGAATTGAAAATGGAAAATAAGAACTGAATAGTAGGACGGTGAATCTAACCGATTCACGATTCACGATTCACGATTCACGATTCACGATCCACGATCCACGATCCACGATCCACGATCCACGATCCACGATCCACGATCCACGATCCACGATCCACGATTCACGATTCACGATTCACGATTCACCGGTAAATATGAAATTCAAACGAGTCAATCTGATGGTTCTCGACAGCGTCGGGGTCGGCGCGATGCCTGATGCGGTTGAATGGGGTGACGCGGGTTCGGACACACTTGGCAATGTTCTGAGATTCCGCGATGTTCATCTGCCGAATATGCGCGAACTTGGTCTCTTCAACATCAGGCCTTTCGAAGGCTATCCGCCGCAAGATTCGCCGGCCGGCGGGTATGGCAAATGTACGCTCAAATCGAATGGTAAAGACACCACGACCGGGCACTGGGAAATGGCCGGAATTATTCTGGATAAAGCGTTTCCGACCTTTCCAGAAGGCTTTCCGAAGGCAGTGGTCGATGAATTCGTCGCAAAGGCCGATGTCCCGGGTATCCTCGCGAACGTTCCTGCGAGCGGGACTGAGATCATAAAAGTACACGGCGAAGAGCACATGAAAACCGGAAAACCGATCGTTTACACGTCGGGCGATTCCGTTTTTCAAATCGCTGCGCACGAGGATGTGATCCCAATCGAAAGACAGTACGAAATCTGCGAGATCGCAAGGGAAATGCTTGACGGCGAATACAGGGTCGGTCGGGTCATCGCGAGACCCTTCGTCGGTTCGAACCCGGAAGATTTCACGCGTACCGAAAACCGCCACGACTACGCCGTACCGCCGCCGAACCAAAACCTGCTTCCGATGCTCGCGGCTCGAGGCCTCGATGTAATCGCGATCGGCAAGATCGCGTCGATTTACGATTCGAAGGGTGTCACGGAGGACATAAAGGCAAAGAACAACGAACAAGCCGTCGACCGCACGATAGATGCCCTGAACGACGACACGACCGGACTCATCTTCTCCAACCTGGTCGATTTCGATATGCTTTTTGGCCACCGCCGGGATGTCGAGGGTTATGCCAGAGCGCTCGAGGAATTTGACCGCCGTCTACCCGAAATTTATGCGGCGATGAAAGACGACGATCTCCTGATCATCACGGCCGATCACGGCAACGACCCGACGTACCGCGGGACCGACCACACACGTGAGTATTGTCTGCTTCTGACCTATGGCGAGAATGCGAAAGCGGGCGTCGACCTCGGGACCCGCCAGTCACTTTCCGATATCGGCCAGACCATTGCCGAGAATTTCGGGTTCGAGATCGCCGATGGTGTAAGTTTCTTGGGGGAGCTTTTGGACCGACGTTAGATATTGATTAATCTTGTTCAATCCTCAACACCGCATTTCCCAAACCCGTCACGTACAGCGTCTTCCCATCAGTCGAAAAGAACATACCGGTCAGGATTCCCGGAAGCGGCGCGAATGTGTCTGCGCCGAGAAGCGGGAGAATGGGTTGTCCTGTCCGGCTATTAACAGCCCAGTAATGCTGTGCCAATGTGTTGCCTGGCGTCGGCGCGCTAAACACGCGGTGGATGCTTTTGCATTTCGCATCGACGGCGTAGACGCTGTTTGAGATGGGCGAGGCGATATAGAGATTTTCGGTGGAATCGGTCATGAGATTGTCGGGAGTCATGACATTTGCGTAAGTCGAGCGGTTTATAAGTTTGCCGTAGCCGTCTATTTCAAACGACAAAACCCGGTCCATCATCGTCTCGGAGACAAAAAGTCTCTTCCCGTCTTTTGTGATCGCGATTCCATTTGCGAAATAGATGTCATAGGCGACCCTCGCCGCTATATCCGCGCCCTTTTCCAGGCGGAAGACCGCACCCGTCGGTGCCGGCTTATCGATCGCGGCGTACATACCCATCGGACCCGTCTCGATCGTATTGTCGGCGGATTGTGTAAACCAGATCGCGCCCTGCTGGTCGCGCAGAATGCTGTTGACGCCGTATTTGTGGCGGTAGATCACAGAGGTTTCCTCTGTTTTTACGTCGACCCGGTATATGAAACCGGTGTAAATATCGGCGACGAGCAGGTGTTTCCCGTCCTTTTCAAGAAAAATGCCGTTTGCCGCCGCGGATTTTTCCGGCGGCGCGTTTTCAAAACCCGCCTCCTTGAACTTGCCGAAGGGACGGTGTTTGCCGTCTCTTTCGATTATCCTGAGCCCGTGGTCCTCATCGCCGACGATGATGCGCCCGTCGGGAAGTGCCTTGCCGTCTTCGGGCCGTTTCAGAGACTTATCTGCGGGGAAGACGCTCGATTCAGTGAAACTGAGCGAGGGAAACACGCCCGAACGGCATTGGGCATCGGCTTCTATGGCGGCCGAAAAGATCAGGCAAGCGATTAAAGAGCAAATAGTTGTAAATTTCATGTTTTTTTTTCACGCCGAGTGCGCAAATATCGCAAATGACGCTAAGAGAAGTTTTTGGTTCGAACCCTAACAGCGTATTTGGAAATCATCTTTTCAATTGTTATTCAGACCTGCGTTAATCTCTTTTTTTCACCCGCGAAAATCCGCGGATAAATTGCGCGGCCGACTCAAATTAAACGCCTTTCCACGGCTACTCGTTTATATGGGCCCAAGCGGACGCGTTATCGAAACGCCTTGTCAGGGGCGGCACTCAGTATTCAGCCCTCGTTCTTCGAAGCCCGGATCGAATCTTTCGCCCACTGCAAAAGCTCGGCAGAATCGGCCATTACAGAACCGGGAATCAAATAATAGGGCATCCTGCCGTGCTTTTCCGAACCGGCCTCCAGAAAGCGGTCCTCGAGATAATCATCCGCTTTCAAGAATGCCTGTCCGTCCGGGTCGATAATGCCGAACATCCTGCCGTCGTGAAAAATTCCGTGCCCTCCAAACATCTTCTTTGATGTTATTTCGCCGATTTCCGAAAGCGTATCGACCAGAGAGTTCGCCGCGGATTCCGCATCTCCCGTATGCTTTGCGTCCTTTTCTCCCATCGCTATTTCTCCAATTTATCGTTAACCCTTTTCAAATTGGCTTTCGCCGCCGCTGTCAGTACGCTGTTTCCGGCGGCTTCAGCCATATTCATGGCCTTTTCGAAATTAAAAGCGGCTTCCTCAAGACGACCCATTTTTTCGAGACACTCACCCAGGCTGTCGTAAACATTCGCCGACTCGGGATAGTTGTTCGCATTTTCCTTAAGGACCGAAAGAGCCAGTTCGTATTTCTCTTCGCGCATCAAAAAATATCCCGAAGCGTTTAGATAATCCTCGGGAGGTATCACCTTGTACCCGAACCTCTTTGAGAGTTCTCTATAATGCGCGACGACGGTATCGGCGCGGATCCTTCCCTTCAGAGAGTAACCTTCAAAGATCTTTCGCAGCCCGCTGAAGTAAACCGGCAGGACCACGGACCCGTGCGAATCGTCCGGGAATTTCCGGAACTCATAAACAAGTCCCTTTATTTTGGATTTTTTCAACACCGACTGGAAACCGTTCCATCCGTTTTCGTATTCGGGTTCGTCGCCGAGGCCCAGAAAAATCGTCCTTTCCAGAGTCCGGTCCTTGAGTTTCACGCCCGCTTGTTTGACCACAAACTGTTCATCCCACTGGAGATACGGGCTTGCTGCGATGTACGACTGGAACAGGTGCGGGCGGTTTACGAATGTGTACACAACCGTCAGACCGGAAAACGAATGACCCGCGAAAATCCGGTACGGCTCGACCCTGTAGTTGGACTCGACGAGCGGGATCACCTCCTTTTCGACATAGTCCAAAAACCTGTCGGCACCGCCGCTGGTTGGAAATCGATCGACACGGGTCGGAAGCATGTCGCGGTTGCGGTCGGTGTTTCGAATACTGACAAGGATCATTTCCGGAATCGCGCCTCCCCATGCCTGGTTTGCAAGTATGCCGGCCATCATTTCGGGGTGAGGTGTGTGGCCGTCGAGCATGTAAACGACCGGGAACTTCCGCCTGTGGGTCTTATACGAAAGCGGTACATGAACGAGGATTTGCCTCGTTTCGTTTACGTATTTCGATTGGATTTCGTGCACCGCGTGTTCGACGCTGTACGCGGGCCTGGTCTGTCCGTAGACTGATAAAAGGAGCAAGAGGGGAAGTAACCAAAAAAGCCTTTTCATAACTGGAATTACACCTCGAAGCTACCGGTCGGCAAGCGGGTCAAGTATCTATTATCGGGAGGCCCTGTTCAAGTTTTAATGAGGCTTGTACGCTATTGAGATATGGTCATTTACGAAATTACCGCGACTGTCGAAAACCGTTTGCGTGATCAGTTCGAGCAATACATGAGCGACATTCATGTGCCCGATGTGCTGGCCACGGGATATTTTGAAACGGCCGACATGGCCGAAGACAAAGATTCCGAATTCGTGATTCAGTACAGCTGCGAAAGCCGTTTAAAACTGGATGAATACCTCGCTACATGTGCCGATGACCTAAGAAAAGACTTCGCCATGAAGTTTCCGGAAGGCGTCGAAATCAAAAGGCGGATCTACGAACCAGAATAGAATCAGACTTTTTCCGGATCAGTCACGACACCGATAAAGGGCAGGTTTCTGAAGCGGCCGGCGACATCCAGCCCGTACCCGACGACAAACTCGTTGGGGATCTCAAATCCGCAATACTCCACATCGAGTTTTTTATTTACGCGAGGATCGGGTTTGTCCAGAAAGGTTGCGAGCTTTATCGAGTTCGCACCCCTCGAGCCGAGGATATCAAGCAGCCGGGTGAGGGTCAGACCGGTATCGATGATGTCCTCCACGACGATCACATCCTTTCCGCGGATAGGCTTCGTAAGGTCCTTGAGGATCTCGACATCGCCCGTCGAAACCGTCCCGTCCTTATAGCTCGCGACCGCCATGAAGTCGATTGCAAGCGGCAGATCGATCTCGCGCATAAGGTCTGCCAAAAAAACGCACGATCCTTTCAGGACACCCACCAGGACGAGGTCCCTGCCCTCGTAGTCGCGGGTGATCTGTCTTCCGATTTCCCTTACACGTTCCCCGATCTGCTCCTCCGTGAACATGGTCTTGAGGTATGGATTCTTGAATTCGCTATGATTTTGGGCAGATTGAGTTCCCATTTGCAGGCCTCCGGTGTTTGATTGAATGCGCGTTTGGAAATACTATTTCATTTTAACTAAAAAAAGAAGTCAGGAGTCAGGATCCGGGATTCAGAGGTAGAGTTTTAGGATTGGTGATTGAAGCGAAATATGTTCTCATCCGCATACAGCTCTGATAATTGATAAGTGTTTATTGTTCAATGATATAGATGGCAGATAGGAACGAAATAAAACGGCTTGTACGGGAGGCGCTTGAAAAAGCGCCCGGGAAGGCGTCGCCCTCGCCGGGCGTCGAACACCTGAAGGTCAATTCGATTCGAAAAGATGTCGAAAAGAAATGGGACCGTGACGAGTCTTCGAAGCGTTTGCTTACGGAATCCGATCTCAAGGGGCTTCCGTTTAAGGCGACGATTCGGGTCGCGGAGGATGTGCAGCTGACCCCGCTCGCAAAAGACCTGGTTGCTGATAAACAACTTTCGTTGGTTAAAAAAGACACGAGGACACCGGGTCTGCGCGTCAAATCGATCGCCATCGGTTGCGATCACGGCGGTTTTGAGACTAAGGAAGCATTGAAGAGTTTCCTTACCGGGAATGGACTCAAGGTAAGGGATTTTGGAACGGATTCGAAGGATGCCGTCGATTACCCCGACTACGCGCACGCCGTCGCAAGAGCGGTCTCGGAACGTGTCGCCGAGGCCGGGATCGTGATCGACGGCGCGGGTATCGGTTCTGCGATGGCGGCTAATAAAGTGCCGGGGATACACGCCGCCGCCTGCTATACGACCGCGCTTGCCAGAAACAGCCGAGAGCACAACGGCGCCAATGTATTATCGCTCGGGAGCGGGCAGAACTCTCTTGCTGAGCTCAAGGAAATCGTCCACGCTTTCTTGTCCACTGAGATTTCGGAGCCCCGCCATAAGAAACGGGTCGCGAAGATCGATGCGATAGAAAGGCAATACCGCGATGGGAGATAGCAGCTTTTCACGCGGACCCGAAAATTGGCGAATCGTAAGTGTTTAGATGTCGAATTAGCGAATCGTAAATGGTGAATCGCATCCGGGCGAGACACGCCGGGTCTTCACAGAGGAGCAGGCCTAACGAGTTTCTTTAGCGATTTGCTATTATCAATTCACGATTTACTATTCACGCGTCCGGATATTAACTAAATGCCGATGTCAGATTCACAATACGAAGCCCTGGTCGATCAGATTACAGATCTCGTGCTGGCGAAAATCGACGGCGATCATTGCCCGTCATTTTGCCATGCCGATGTCGAACGCATCGTCGACGCCGGTGCGAGCCGGATCGGTATCGTCCTCGGTGAAACCTCGACGGCCCATGACTGGGCAAGCCTGATCGATCATACACTCTTAAAACCGGATGCGGCCGAAAAAAATATTCGCGAGCTTTGCGAAGAAGCGGCGAAATACGGTTTTGCTTCAGTTTGTGTGAATCCGGTGTGGGTAAAGAGAGCAAGTGAGTTTCTAAAGGGGAGCGGTGTGCCTGTTTGCACGGTCATAGGATTTCCGCTGGGGGCCACGCTCCCGGATGTAAAGGCATTTGAGGCGCGGCGGGCGATTTTCAACGGCGCGCGGGAAGTCGATATGGTCATCAATGTCGGTGCTTTGAAATCGGGCGACGACTGTGCGGTTGAAGAAGACATAAGGGCCGTTGTCGAGGCCGCACATGAAGACGGGGTGTTGTGCAAGGTAATTATTGAAACAGCCTTACTGACCGATGAAGAGAAGGTCCGCGCCTGTCTTGCCTCAAAGAATGCGGGGGCGGATTTTGTGAAGACCTCGACGGGCTTTGCAAAGGGCGGTGCGACGGTTGAGGATGTGAATCTGATGCGCCGGACGGTCGGGAAAGCGCTCGGAGTAAAGGCGTCCGGCGGCGTAAAAGGCATCGAGGACGCGCGAAAGATGTTTGAGGCCGGCGCGACGCGAATCGGGGCGTCGGTCGGAGTCAAGATCGCCCAGGAGGCGGGCGGCGAGAAGATAAGGGCGGTAGTGGGAAGCTATTGATCTTTGGATGACGGGGTGCAGGTGACTAGACGAGTGGTGACCTGACTTTTATCTTGTTCTCAAGAATCCTGAACTCCGAACCCTGAACCCTGAGGTCAGCACCCGAGGCTCGGGTCAAACTCGCACTCCAGGAATCGCAGGTCTTTTTTTAGTTTCTCGGCCCTCTCCGTAAATCTTTCGTTCGATTCGAAGCGTGAAAGATACAGGCGTCCGGTCTCCAGTGCCGATTTTCGCTCCTCTCTATTCCCCGATTTGTGATTGTCGAAAAAATTGGAATAGAGCCGGGCCTCGTCGTTTTCATCGACGATCGACTGGTAAATCGCTCCAAGCAGTTCGTCGTTCGCACCCCATTTCCGCAGGTCTCTTTCCCGCTTGTAAGTATATTCAAAGGTGACGCCTCGTATCAGCACCTGCTGTTTCAATTCGGCATTGCCGCGGTCCGAGGAATCTGACCTGAGCTGCTTCTTGAAGTCTTTGAGAGAAAAGGGGCCTGCGTTTTCATTCTGGGCGTGCAAAGTCTCCGCGAATAAGCATAGGGAAATCAAAATGAGCGAAGCCAGGAAGAACGGGTTCTTTACGGTTTTAAATCTCATAACATTGATTGCTCTTGAATTATCGCCGACTAGGGAGTGATGGTTTCTCCCGGCAAAAACGCACTTGTCTCCATTATAACCAGTCAGTTGAACGATTCCACGCGAACGCCGGTGAAAACAGGGGATTCCGCCCCCGGGGAATTCGATACTTTCTAAACGCGGGTATCCAAATAACCTTTACCAGGCGCTATACCGTAAATGCAAACCGGTAATAATTGAGGTGTTTTATCAATCCGCCGTCCTGATAAACGAGATCTCCATGCAACCTCAGAAGGTGTTTACCCTTTGGCAGTTTCAACTCGGCGTAAGGAACAAATACCGAGACATCATTGTAATTCGCCGTCGCAGATGCCGGAGTAAGTGCGGAAAGAAGAGTCAGGCCGCCCTTCCGGTCGGAAAAAATCGTATTGCCGGCGAGCAGCTTTTCTCCATTTTCTTTTTCAAACCCGATTCGCAGATAACACGTCGTATCCTTGAGATTATAGGTCTTTAGTTTTACATGAATCCGCATTCCAAGAAGGCCGCCTTCGGTTACACCATAGTCCACCCACATCCGTTCGAAAACAGCCCGTGGTGCCCTCAAAGACGGGCGCGCCTTGACGACAACCACTTCCTGCGTCGTCATAGGTGCAAAGAACTCACCCTGAGCGTCAACGATGTCCGCTTCGATCAACAGGTTGTGAGTCCCCGGATTTAGGTTCATTTCGTCGTATGGAACAAAGACAGACCAGTCATCATAAAGCGCTGCGTTATGAACCGGTTTGAAGTTCTTATACTGTGCCAGTTCTCCCTGATCGTTCGCAAAGCTCTCGTTTGTCGTCGTGAGTATTGACCCGTTTCCGTCCCGGAATCTAATTCTGAGCTGAAGCGGAGTTTCCCTGAGGTTATACGCAGAAAAATTCGTATGAATGATCATCCCCTGCCGGCCGCTTTTTTCGACATTCATTTCAACCCACAGTTTTTCAAACCTGATCTCCTTGGTCTCATTTGCCGAAGCAGTGGTTGTGGATTGATTGGACTGCGGTCCGTTGCGGCGGATCGCGGCGATCAATGAGGGCGTGGCGCCCGCGTTCCTGAGTTCACTCGCAATGACCTCTGAAAGCTCGAAAGTGACACCGCGTTCCTCGACTCTTTGGGTGATAAAAGTATTCTTGTCTGCAAGATTGAGACCGCTGCTGGTCGATTGAAGGGCGGTCAGTACTTCGGAAAGGGTGAGAGGAGTATCCTGGCCGGTACCTTTAACGGCGGTAAACGCCAGGATTCCCAGCAACAATAAAAACGTGGTTGTCTGACGAGCCTTGTTTCTGCTGTTCACGGACATTCTAACTCCTCACTAAATACGATCGGAATGTTAGAAAATTTTAGCACACGCCAGAATTGCTCACAATTTTGGCGTGTTTTGGGGCGAGTCAGTCAGGATCGAGACGTTAAATCCTGAATTGCTCGCGTAGCAGCCTGGGATCGCGGTTCGGATCAGGCCGTGACTGGAATTCATCGCCTACTTACAGCTGTCGGTAAATATGCAGTCGAGGTTCTTTTTCGGGGTCGGCCGCGGTGTCTTGCGGGGTGTTTTAACCGGTGTCTTCTTTACTATTACCGTCGCACGCGGTCGCGGCGTGGTCTTTCTTGTCGGGCGGGGCGCCGCTTTTCCGGCCGGCGCAGACGTAACGGTACTCGCCGGCACAGGATTGGGCTGGTCGACGTCCACGTTCAAATCGACAGCCTCTTGGGAGTCCGACGTCGCCGGCTGATCCGACTCCAATGCGGGTTCGGTATTAGAATCGGAAAGGCCATCTTTTTCCAGTACGCGGTCATTTGTTGTGTCCGCGACATTCGAGTTGTCAGCGGGCACGGAATACTGGCTAATCAAAACCAGCACTGCGATTACGCCGCCCGCAAAAACGAAAAGCAACATCGCCGCGGCAGGTACAAGCCACAGTAATTTGCTGCGTTTCTTTTTAGCCGGACGGGGCGCAGTTGAAGCGGCAATGTTTTGCGAGGCCGCAAAGACCTTTTCTTTCGCCGTGTCTCGGTCGAGGACCTCAGTCTCCTGTTCCGTCGGTTTGACAGGCTGACCTGGTCCGGCGGTTTTAGCCGGTTTCGCATCAATGGAATCAGGGCTCCCGACAAAGGGCACAGTCGCGTCGCCCTGCAATTCTTCGAAGTTCATCTCCACAGTCGGCGTCAATGACTGGAGGGTTGGGACTTCCAGGATCTGCTGGAGCGAATTTCTCATCTCCGTCGCGGTTGCGAACCGGTGGTCTCTGGAAGGCCGCATCGCTTTCAAAAGGAATTGCGCGAATTCCTCTGGGATCGATGGGTTCAGGGCACGCGGATTCTCGAGCGGATCCGGCTTGCCGTCCCAGATTTCGACCCCGCGCTTTATTGCCTCAGCGGGATGCTTGTTTGTTGCAAGATGGTAGAGGGTTGCTCCGAGAGCGAAAATATCCGTTCTGACATCGGCGTTTTGTTTTAGGATCTCTTCGACGCGATCCCCGTATTTATGGGTGATCACGGCTAAGAACGTGGGGTCGAGGACGCGTATCATTTGTTCGATCGGCGAATAGTTGAGCGTCGCCGCGACGAAAGTCTGGTTCGTTACCGTGTTGGCAGCCTGCGACTCGGTACCCTTGGCGATCCCGAAATCCAGGAGCTTTATCTTCTTACGTGACGTCAGTTTCAGATTCTGCGGTTTTATGTCGCGGTGGATTATCGGGGGTGACTGGCTGTGCAGGTACTCGAGCGCGTCCAGCAGTTGGTCCGTCCATTCGAGCAACGTCGGTATCGGAAAGGCCTCTTTACGTTCTTTCAGCAGTTTCGCAAGATCGACGCCATCGACGAGTTCCATCACAAGAAACTGGCTGTTTTCCTCGACAAAAAAGTCCTTTACGTGCGGAATCGTCTCGTGATTGATCTTAGCGAGTATCTTAGCCTCACGCTCAAAAGCCGACCGCGCCATTTCCTGGGCTTTTGTGTCGAATGCCACCGATGTGTCGATAATGACTTCCTTCAGCGCGACCGAGGTATCAAAGACGTTATCATGGGCCTCGTAAACCGCGCCCATCCCGCCCTGGCCGAGTCTCTCGATGACCCGGTATCGCTCGCGTAGTATGTCTCCTTCGATCAACATAGACGGCAATAATTATTGACCAAATACACCGAAATTGAAAGCC
>JAOTWT010000517.1 GCA_029862725.1 Acidobacteriota bacterium
AGCGTAGCTACCTTTGCTTTGAGGCCCGAAAACTTGTCGCTCAAAAATCCCTCGAGCGTCTGCCCGGGTTTGAGGTTCAGGCACTTCTCGGAAAAAACAGGGCACAGGCCGCCCTCGATTTGGACCTGAAACTCCTGGTCCCGCTCAATCCTCGCGCGAAGCGCTGCCAGTTCGTTTGTGATCTGCTCATCTCGCAGGCGGTGCTTTTCGGCGTCGCCGGCAAGCACCTTGAACCCTTCGACGGCGGCAATCTCCGATTTGTTCGACTTATGGCGTTCACGAAGCTCCTTAAGACGTCCTTCCAAGGATTCTACTCGCTCCGCCTTCTCGCGGTTTTTTGAAACGGATTCTTCGAGCTTTTTCTTCTCGCCTTCAAGCCGGTCCTGCTTTTCAACCAGCGGTTCGAGTTCGGAAACCGCTTTTCTCTTGGACTCGATCTCATCGAGCTGCGACTGAACCGATTTTTGCTCGGCCTTGACGCTGAGGATCGCTTTTTCAATTTCGGTCAACGCCGTCCTGAGCTTTTCGCGTTCTTTTCTCTCGCGCTCAAGCTCCGACAGCATTCCGATCGCCTTCTTGTGTTTGGCGTGAGCATCCGCGGTCTCTTTTACAACGGCGGCCGCTTTTTCGGCTGCCCGGACCTCGTTCCTGGATTGCGCGGAAACGATCTCGGTCCTTTCCTGTTCCTGCCGGATCTTCTCAAAACCGGATTTTAACGTTTCGAATTCTGTTTTGGTCTTCTCCAGTTTTGCGACGGACTTGTTCTGGCGAGCGACCTCCTTCGTGATCTTCTTCAACGAGCCAAGGAAGTCTTTCTCCAGCGCGGAAAATGATTTTCGGTCTTTCTTGAGCTTGTCGCGGTTTCCCAACTCGCCTTCGGCACGCGCGATTCTCTGGATTATCTCCAGCGACTCGGAATCGATGTGCTTCGCGGTCCTTCCCAGGCGCATCGCGCCGATGCGGTATTCCTCTACCTTGAGGAGCTTGTCGAATGCCTTTTTTCGCTCATTCGGGGTTTCTAGGAAGATCGCCGTAAAGGTACCTTGCGGAACGCCGATCGCGCGCCGGAAAAGTGATTCGAGGTCGGTTCCGGGTTCGACCCCGAGATGCTGCCACAGGAATCTCGTGACCTCTTCCTTCTTGTCGGCAATTCGGGTTTTCAGACGCGGGTCGTATACGAAGTAGGCGGTCCGCGTATCGCGCTGGACGATATACCGACGTTCGTCCAGCCCGCTCTCGAACTCGACACGGACGAGTCCGCGCTTGGTACCGCGTTTGAGGAAATCGTCTTTTTTGTAATCGATGAGATCGAAGAGCGTCCATGCAACGGCTTCGATAAGCGAAGTCTTTCCGGCGCCGTTCTCGCCCATAATCGCCGTTGTTCCACGGCCGAACTCGAAGGCGGCGCTTTCGAAGGATTTGATATTCTCGAGTTCGATTCTGGTTATGTGCACGCTGTAAGAATACAGAATACAGATGTCAGAATACAGGAGTCAGGCGAAATTGATAATTGATAACTTGTATCATTTCCAGATGCGCAGATATCCGGATTATGAACTCATCTCGATGAGTTTTGGTGTGTTTTCGAACAACCGGGGCGAGGAAAAAGCGAATTATCGATTGTCAATTATCCATTGATTTCCGCCTACCGTCTCGCCGCCCTTCGTATTCGGTCCATCAGCGCGAGGCCGATTCCCGTTTCTTTAACTTGCTCGCAGTAGATGTTTGAAATCCCGTTCCGGTCGCACTCGCGAAAGAATTCGAAAAGCGAACGGGCGTAGTGCTCAGCCGAATCGCATATCAGGACCCGCTGGTACTCGCCTAAAGGCTTGGTTAATCCGATATATGCCGCTGATACCGTGCGTTCAAGGTTAGTTGTGTTATCGAATATCTTTACCTCGGCGCTTGGCGAGTAATGCTTGTGTTTTAAGCCCGGGCTCCTTACCTCCGACGATTCAGGACTTTCAAATAACTTTACCGACGATTCAACCTCGCGTAGTTGTTCCAACGATACTGCCCCCGTCCGCAGCACCTGCGGCGCTTCAAACGTGCAATCGACGACCGTCGATTCAATTCCGAACATCGTCGTTTCGCCCTGCAAGATGCAGTCGATTCGCCCGTCGAGGTCTTCGCGCACGGCTTCCCATGTCGTTGGTGACGGTCTGCCCGAAAGATTAGCCGACGGTGCGACCAAAGGCCCCGTCAAATCGATTAATGCGCGGGCGAGTTCGTGATCGGGCATTCGTATCGCCACCGTGTCGAGCCCGCCGGTGACCGACGCCGGTACCAAAGGTGCTTTCTCAAGGACGATTGTCAGTGGACCGGGAAAAAACCTGTCGATCAATATCCGCGCCGTTGGGGTCACGACCGCGACTATCAACGGGATTTGCTCTTCATTTGAGACATGTACGATAAGCGGGTTGTCGGCGGGCCGCCCTTTTGCTTCAAAGACCTTCTCGATCGCCTCCTCGTCAAAAACGCCAGCCCCGAGTCCGTAGACGGTCTCCGTCGGAAATGCTGCGATACCACCGGCCTTTATGAACGAGGCGGCTTCGACTGTTGATTTGGTAAGCACGGTTTTCATCTGATCCCGACGATTCTACATTCTTTG
>JAOTWT010000518.1 GCA_029862725.1 Acidobacteriota bacterium
TATTATTTCCATATGAACTAAACGACCTCAGCCAATGCCTCGCCCGGGTCAAACGCCGCGAGCTGACCGCAAGCCGCAAAAATGTCATGCCCTCGCGCCTTTCGGACATATGCCGAGACTCCGCTCGTTTCGAGCGTCTGCTTAAACGCGGCCACACGTTCGGCGGAAGGCGGGCTGTACTCCAGCGGTTCCGCCGAGTTATGCGGGATCAGGTTTATCTTGACGCGGTCCAAACCGTACCGCTTCAAGAGCGATGCGAGCTCCGCGGCGTGCCGGTCCATATCGTTAATTCCCGCGAGAAGCACGTATTCGAAAGTTAATCGCTCTCCCTGTTTTAAAGAATTTTGAAAAGCGGCGGCGGCATTCATCAAATCGTCGATATTCCAACGTTTGTTGATGGGCATCAAACGGTTGCGTAATTCGTCGTTCGGCGCAGACAAAGAGATAGCAAGATGCGGCCGCCCGTTGAGTTTTGCGAATTCATAGATCTTTGGAACGATGCCGACAGTCGAAACCGTGATCCGGCCCGGCACGATAAACAGACCGTCTTCCCGCTTCATAATCGAAACCGCTTTCAAGAGGTTCTCGAAATTATTAAATGGCTCGCCGGCACCCATTGCCACCAGATTTGTTCCATGCGGCATTTCCTTTGCTATTCCGTAAACGTCGTTCAGGACATAGATGATCTGCTCGACAATCTCGCCCGGCGAAAGATTTTGCAGGAAACCGAGTTTTGCGGTCAGACAAAAATCGCAGTTCAAGGCACAGCCGGATTGCGAAGAGAAGCAAATCGTATCGCGTTTCCGGGTCGGGATAAACACAGTTTCCACAGGGTTGCCATTTGCCGTGCTGAAAAGGTAACGCCGCGTTCCGTCGTTGGAAACAAATCGCTGTACCAGGTTTAGAGTTCGTAGGCAGGCAATCACGGAAAGACGCTCGCGGAAAGATTTGGATATATCGGTAAAGTCTTCAAACGATTCGAGACGTCTTTGGTGAATACCCTTGAACAGCTGTCTGGCGCGAAATTCCGGTTCGCCCTGATCGATAACGAATTCGGAAAGCCCGACAGGGTCCATTCCCATCAGATGTATTCTTTCTTCCTGCATGAACCGAACATTTTAACCAATTTATGCGGAAACCGCACAGCCGTTTGTTGGTTTGGAGATTCAAGGGAAGTTAGGTGAGAATGTTAGGCAATTATGAACGGTCTAAAATGTCCCAAATGCGGCCTCGTAAATTTATTGACGGCGGAGTCTTGTCATCGCTGCAATCATGTCTTTACCGATTCGGCGCCGGCGACCGAAGTTTCGGTTCCCGTCGAGGAGACTTTCCAGGCGCGAAGTTATGCGTCGGGCGCTGACGGTGGTATCCCGGAAGACAACGAAACCGGTCGTAAGACCTTTTTTTGGTACCGTGTGTATTGTGCGGTGATGCTCCTGCTTTATGTGGCGTTGATGGCGCTGGGGTTGCTGTCGGTGGTCATTTCCGGCGATTCGGTCACCCCCGAACAGCAACAGGAAGCATTTATCGTCGGGATCATATATTTTGTTTTGGGGCTGGCATTTGCGGCCGTTTACGGTATCGCGCTCGTCCTGCCAAGAAAGCCCTTCAACTGGATATACGGCATCGTCATGATTGCGATCGGGTTGACCAGTTGCTGTCTTCTTCCAGCAACGGTGCCGCTGTTCTTATTTTGGTTGAAACCTGAAACCAAACGCTTTTTCGGGCGTAAATAAATCCATGAAACTAAAAGCGATCATTCTTTCGGTAGTATTCGTTCTCCTGGTTTCGTTTGCCGCGGCCCAGGAAAAAGGCTCAACCGAAGAGGCAAAGGAAAAGAAAGTGACCCCTGATTATTCCGCCGACCACAAATCGATCGATTCAATAATAAACGCGACCTACGGTGTAATTTCCGGCCCGAAAGGACAAAAAAGAGATTGGGACAGGTTTCGCGCTCTTTTTCACGCGGATGCGAGGCTGATTCCGAGCGGGAAAGGTAGAAACGGCGAGATTGGCGCGAGCGCAAGCACGCCGGATGGCTACATTGGACGGTCTGAGCCGTTTTTGATGCAAAACGGTTTCTATGAACAGGAAATCGCGCGAAGAAGCGAGATATTTGGGAACATTGCCCATGTTTTTTCGACCTACGAGGCGAGGTTTGCTCTGGAAGACAAGAATCCGTTCTTGCGCGGAATCAACAGTTTCCAGCTTTTTTATGATGGCAAACGGTGGTGGATAATGACGATTTACTGGCTCGCCGAGTCGCCGGAAAATCCACTTCCCGAAAAATATTTGAAGAAAATCGACTAGTCTTCGCTCTTTAGAAATTCCCGGCGGCATTTCAACTGCTTAAATAGCGAAAAAGTCTTTGATTTTTTTGGACTTATCGTTTAACATTGTTAATGGCTGTTGTAAGAAAGCTTGCTACAGTCAAATCATTTGGGATTTCACATTCCTAACCCCTTTGCACCAATCTTCAGGCATCAGAATGACCGGGTCGAGCAGATCGACCGGTCATTCTGAATATGAATACGCCCGTCCCGGTACCCTTACCCACAAGACTTACAAGCAAAACAGCGAAATGGCCTTGGCATGGAAATTGTTTT
>JAOTWT010000519.1 GCA_029862725.1 Acidobacteriota bacterium
TCGTTTCGTAGTTTCCAAATCTAAAATCGCGGATCCAGAAATTTGCGGACGAATTCCGAACCTTCCAATTGAAGTTTATGGTACCGAGTAATTTAAACGACAGCAGGGAAAAGGGCAAGGCAATTCTCTTCTAACCCGCCCGAAATACTGACTTTAACAACCAGAGCATCGCTGTTAGAATTGGCACCCGGAATCTAGAATCGCGTTATAGTTGAGAATTCAAAGGGTTGGACACGCCGAAAACCGGCCGCGCCCGCAAAAATGTCAGCGGAAAACGTCTAACCAAAGATCGGCATCGTAGCTCCGGAGACACAGTTTCATAGGATCTGGCAAGAACCAGGAAGAGGAAAAATATGGCAATTCGCAACTCACTTTGTAGAAACTTTTTGACGCTCTTGATTTTGTGGGTCTTTTTGGCTACGAGCATTCCAGTCCGCGGACAAGGGGACTTTGTCACTTCATCCGATATTTCCGGCGGGACCGCGGTCTATGTGTTTCGAACGTCCCGGAAAGCCAAAAAGCGAAACTTTGTTTCCCGTAGAAAATCCAAAGCCCGCAGAACTGCTAATCAGAGAAGCACGACGAGACGGAAGGTCGTAAGCCAGTCGAAAACGGTCGCGAAGAGATACCGCAGCAAGCGCAGCATCAACAAGATCTCGCCGGACGATTTTAAGAAGGTAGAAATTCAGCTCGCACGTAAGACGCCGGAAGAGGCTTCCAAGATTTTTGCCGGTGCGGCGGAGTACTTTATCGAAGAGGAAAGCGATCTCGAAAAGGCCGCCGGATACCTCGAAGAAGCGATTTCCCTCAACCCGAACAACAATGACGCGAAGCTTGCGTTTAGTGAACTGAGCGTAACGCTCGGAAACCTCGCGCTGGACGATGCAAAACTCTCGCGTGATCTGCGGTACCGCAAGGCGCTCAGCCTGTTCGAGCAGGCGGTTAAAAACGATCCGACCAACTCGCTCGCCTACGTCGGACTCGCACAGGTTTACGACGAGCAGAACGACGAGGACCAGGCACGCGCGAATTATGAAAAAGCGTTGGAGCTGGATTCGACACTATCATCCGTGAAGGCCGCGTTGGGTTACATCTATTATGGCGACGGTCGGATCGACGACTCGAACCGGCTGATCGGCGAGGCTCTCGCCGAGGGAGAGGACAACGCTGAGATCCAGTACTTCCTGGGCCTTATCAGGTATAAGCAGGGTAACGACAGCGAAGCCGCAACAGCGCTTCGTAAGTCGATAGCTGCGGACTTCGATAACGCCGAAGCCCATTATTATCTTGGTGCGGTCCTGAACCGTATGGGGAAAGACCAGGAAGCGATCAAGGAGTTCGAGACCTCGCTTACTCTCGATCCGAAGTTCGTAAACGCGTGGTTCGAACTCGGTGTAGTCTATTACAACAATGGACGGTTCGAGGACGCAATTCATGCCTTTGACCGTTCGGTTTCCGAAAACTCGAATTCCAACGAAGAACTCCAGCGCATCTATGCCGAAAGCTTTTCGAATTGGGCCGAAGCATACCGGCAGGTCGGCGACATGGACAAGGCGATCGCCAAATACAGGGTCGCGGTCAGCTTGATCACGGACGACGCGGACCTCTTCAGTACCTTCGGTTTTGTACTCGGGAGCCGGAAACTCTGGCGCGACGCGATCACGAATTTTGAGAAAGCGGTGAGCGTCGAGCCGGATGCGATCGCATATGCAAATCTTGGCTGGGCCTACCTGAGGTCCGCCCAGGACAACCGTGAAGTCAGGTATTTCGACCGCGAAAGAGCGGATCTCGAAAATGCCAGAACGGCGCTGCAGACCGCTGTCAGCAAAGACGACAACAGTCTCGCCGCGAATCTGAACCTGGGGATCGTGCTCAACGATCTGGGCCGTTATCGGGAGGCGATCGTGCCCCTGAGAAAGGCCGACCAACTCAACCGTAACTGGCTGCCTGCCGTTTTCGAACTGGGCGATGCGTATCTGGGTTCGGGAGATTATGGAGAAGCGGCCAGGCAATTCGAACAGGCGATAGACATCGACAAGAAATATGCTTTTGCTTACTTCGGACTCGGTAAGGCGCAACATATGCGCGGCAAAAAGAAGGAAGCGCTCAAAGCCCGCGACAAACTGCAAGGCCTGGACAGCTCGCTGGCACGCCAACTCGATTCGTTTTTCTTCAAGAATCCGCGGTAGGAGCGATTCAGATTTTATGAAACGCCGCCCGCGCTGAGTGGGCGGCTTTTTTTGTCGGATATGTTCGCGGTTTCAGTTGTAGGGGCGGATCATTTTGGCTAACCTACAGTGTGCCGGTAAAGTATCTCGAAAAAGTACCTCTCGCTCCGTTTACGACATTTCGTGTCGGGGGTGTCGCGCGGCTTTTTGTGGAAGCCCGAACCGAGGCCGACATCGAATCGGTTTTTTCCGAAAACAAGGCCGCTAATATTTTTGTTTTGGGAGGCGGGAGCAATGTCTTGATCTCGGACAAGGGCTTCGACGGGATTGTTTTGAAAATAGCGACAAGCGGAGTCGAAATAGGAAACGTGGGGCCTGATAAGGCCGTAGTTACCGCCGCTGCTGGTGAAGACTGGGACGAGCTCGTGGAAAGCTG
>JAOTWT010000520.1 GCA_029862725.1 Acidobacteriota bacterium
CTGGTTCGCGTGACGGATGTCCCATTGAAGAAGCAGGTCTCAAAGAAAAGCGCCAGAAAACTCTACGAGCTGCTGGCGCAGGAAAAAATCGACCCCTTGACCGGACAAATTGACTAGCTATCGGTCGAAGCAGTTTCTTTTTGCGGAGTGTCCTGCAAAAACGGCGTTACCACACCCCTGTAGTTCTCGCGAATCTTGATGTAGGCGTCTTCCCGAAGCTTTCGTATAAACTCTCTGCGTGCCTCAGGTGCCTTCTCTTCCATCACGGCCCTCCGAACGGCCGCTTCATCAAAGTTCGATTCCGTCGAGGCGGGAACATACTTGTCGACACGAACTATTTCAATGCCTATATCCCACTTCACCGGATCTGAAATATCTCCCTCGCGCAGGCCCTTGATCGCGGTCTTGATATCGTCATTGAGTTGATCAACATTAAACTCTCCGACAACTCCTTTGTTTTGATCAACATTCGGTCGGCCGGAATACTCGAGCGCCAGCGTCACAAAATCTTCGCCATTGCGCAACCGCTCCACAAGCGCCTTTGCAAGGGCCTCGACATCGGCTTCGCTTTTACCCGCGAAAGGTAAAAAGATCTCGCTTAGCTCGACGCTCTCTTGCTGAAGAAATTTATCTTTATGCTTCGCAAAGTACTCCTTTAGTTCCTGGTCTGATGTTTCCCAGTAAACCACTGAGTCGACCGACTGAAAGAGTACCTGCTGCTGCATCCTCTTGGCACGCATGGTTTTCTTCCAAAGTTCCGGCTCAATTCCCTGTCCACGCATCACATCGTAAAGCTCGTTGATCGATTTCAGATTGTTTTCTTTTACGAGGGACAAAAGCTGCTGGTTTATTTCGTCCTCAATCGACTTGTCGAGACCGATCTCCACGCCTTTTTGGCGCATCATCTCCTCGGTGATCAAACTGGCAATGAGTTGACCTTCTTTCTCGCTAACTTCACGCTCGGCTTCTTCCCGCGTTTTGCCGGCCTTGATAAATTCATCGACAACAAGCGCTTTTTCCCGGTTTACCTGGGATAGCGTGATCACGCTATCGTTAATTTGGGCGACAACCTCGTCGACCACCGTCACCTGAGTCTCCTGTGCAAAGGCGGCAATGCTCAGAAAAAGCACTAACGTTCCGCTGATCGATGATTTGATAATAGTACTCACAATAATTGACTCCTCAATAAAGGCCTGAAAAACCTGAATAATAATGCCACGGCGCCGGGTTTGCAAATGATTACGATGCCTCTCATCGCGAAGGGGTTGATTGGTTGTTTACGTTTTTATTCGGGAATCGAACGTCAATTGCAGGTTTATTTGAATGAGGCGTGTTTATTTCTCACCGCAGGATAATGAAACAGAAGTCAAATACAGGAGCCCGACGGGCAAATAACCCGGCTGGCGCAGTGCGCGCAAGTGGGCGGACCGGTCGTTTTGTCCGGCGCATCACGATTTGCCTCGGCGTGATTCTATTCTGCGTAAGCGGATTCTATCTTTCACTGATTGTCTCAGCGGACGATTTGCGAGCCGAAGACCGCGCGCAAGTCGAACGTGCTATCACACTCATCGACAAGAGCGGTTTCACCGCCGAGGCTTTCTATCTGCGTAATCTCGCTGCATTTCGAGGCGGCGACAACTGGCTCAACGCGGCCGTTGCAAAAGAGAACGCCTACGCAGCGACGAATTTCCCGTTTGCCGTCGTTACGCTTTATCCCGACTTTTTTACTTACACTCTCGACGACACCGAACGCGCAGCCATACTTCTACACGAAGCCAAACACCTTACCGGCTTTGACGAAAGGCATGCATACAGTTTTGTCTGGCAGAACAAAAAGGCCCTTGGCTGGACGATCGACCGCTACCGGGATTCGGTGGTCTGGCAAGAGGTTCGGAACCAGACAATGGAAGTGGAGCCGAATCTGTTCGTCTGCGATTTCAACGAGTTCGGCGACTGCACCGAGTAGCCATCTTCACGGTTGAGAAACCTGGTGCAGCAGTGCCCGGGACCTCTCCAGCAAATCCTTTCCGTCAATCGGTACACGCAAGATTCCATTCGGAGAAAATGTCGAGCCTTCGTTTTCCTCAATAAACTGCATCAATTTTTGGGGCTCGATTTTCGACTTATCGCTCAGTTTAAAAGCGACGCCTTCAGGGGTCTTATCGACCGACACCACATGCAGAAATTCCGCTGTTTGCCTCAGTTTTGCGTATTCGAATAGCCGTTCCACGGAATCCGGAACCGCCCCGTAACGGTCGGCAATCTCCTGATAAATTTGCATCAGTTCTTCGGCAGTTTCGGTCGAAGAAATGCGCTTGTATGTACGCAAACGCTGGCTCGTGTCGTTTATATAGTCTTGCGGAATCGAGACATCGACACCGAGATTGAGCGCGACGCTGGTCTCGTCTTCGATTTCCTCGCCGCGGAGTTCCTGAATAGTCCGGTTCAGCATTCTTGTATAGAGATCGAACCCCAGAGCGTCCATCTGGCCTGACTGCTGACCGCCGAGAATGTTTCCGGCCCCCCGGAGTTCGAGGTCGAGTGCAGCGATCCGGAATCCGGCTCCGAGATCGGAAAACTCCCGAATCGCGGAGAGTCT
>JAOTWT010000603.1 GCA_029862725.1 Acidobacteriota bacterium
GCCACACCGGCAAAGATGGCGCCACATTTGCGACTCGCATCCGTCGACAGATAAATCCTGCCGGCCCGGTCGGAGAAAACATCACTTTTAACGACGCAACGCCGCGGCAGGCCCTTCTAACCATGGTAATCGACGACGGCGTCGCGACGAGACAACACCGCGAAAACATTTTTAGTCCGGATTTTATGTTGATCGGCACAGCCTGCGGGACCCGCAGTGACGGCCAGAACATTTGCGTCGTTGTATTCGCGGCCAAGCTGATCCCGGCGGGTATACGCGAACTCTGATATTGAAGCGTCCGAGGCTGTAAACACCGTGCGCGATATTATCCGCCGACCAAAAAATCGGCCAGTTGAATCAAACAGCTTCGGGCCTCGTTACCATCAAATTCTTCGACGAGTATCCGTTTTGCGGAATTGATCCTGTTCAAAAGCTCGCTTCGTCCCGTTCCCTCGTCAAAACTTTCCACTTCCGGATCAACCACGGTGCCGGCTGCCATTTCGGCGAGGCTGTCCCTTAACTGGTAAGCGTCGCCCAAATGCTCGGCAAACCGCGAAATGCCTGCAAGTTCAATATAATCGGCGCCGGACAGTATCGCGCCGGTGCGCATCGCGAGCCGAAGCAGGGCAGAAGTCTTCAGATTTCGGACCGGCCCCGCGCTGGCGGCGTCTTGACCATTTGAGTCCCCGCCGCCGACCGCGGCGGCGTACTGGCCGCCAATCAAACCCGCGGCGCCAACACACTCGACGATTTCCGAATGGGCCTCGATCGCGTATTTCGGTTCCCCGGACTGATTTACAAAAACAAGCGGATACGCGGCGTTCAGAAACCCGAGGCCGACAAGTATCGCGAGTCCTTCTCCAGATTCCTCGTGGAGCGGTTCGCGTCCTCGTCTTCGCGGCGTCGCGCCCATAAAAGGCAAATCTTCAAATATTGTCGACGCGGTATGGATGTACTCGACCGCGACCGACGCAGGGATCACATCTTCAGCCTTACCGCCGACCAAATCCGCAGCCAAAAGCACCAAAAGCGGCCTCACCCTTTCGCCGCCGGGAAAGAGGTGATGTTCTGCAGCCTTTGCAAATTGCTTCTCCAAATGAGCTGGCCCCCGCGGCAGGTAGTCGCGCAGGGCGGATTCGAAAGATGGAGTTTGCCTTGCGGTAAACGCCCGGAGCTCGGCAAATGGGTTCTCGATTTTATTCATTAACAGCCGGTAGTCGTAAATTCTGCAACTTCTGCTAATAATTTACCACTTCCGGCCCCTGAAGATAAGAAGAGCTTTTGATTTGATACGTTGTAGTGATCGGTGAGAAATAGATAGAGATCGGGTCTGCCGTCTGAATCGAGGTCGCCGGCCCACTCTACACGCCAGTGGCAAAAGCTGCATTCCCCGACCTCGTAGAGGATTTGTTTTGTCTTGCCGTCTGAAAAAATGAGCTTTGAGCGGTCCTGGACGAAATCGTTGTCGCCCTTCTCATCCGATTCGATTCGCAGCGAGTACTGCCTGCCGCCGAGCTCAAAGGCCTTCTCGACCCCCGGTTCAAACTCTCCGGTGATCGATTCGATTGT
This sequence comes from Acidobacteriota bacterium, assembly GCA_029862725.1. GTDB lineage: Bacteria > Acidobacteriota > Blastocatellia > Pyrinomonadales > Pyrinomonadaceae > Aridibacter. The sequence goes on from JAOTWT010000603.1 coordinate 1,570, forward strand.
CATTACGGGTCGGGCTTGTTCGAATCCGCCGCCTTTGACCAAAAAAAGCGGTTCACCCAAACCGGGAACGGATATGCTCTTGCCGCTTTTCTGACCCTCGGCGTCGATAACCGCGTCATAGACGGACACAATCGTCAGGTACGAAGGCATCAGCATGTATGAATCGGCACGTTTATAGAGTCCGAGCCACAACTCGCCGTCCTTGACATCCACTTCTTCGCCATGAAAAGAGCCGGTTTCGATTACCCGCAGTTCCTGTGCCACGGCCGGTGTGCCGACAGTAAATGTAATCGCTAAAAACAATAGCAAACCCAACTTCATACTTACCTCTCTTTAAACGAACAAAAATACTCGAGGCTCTCATCGGCGAGTTCTTGTGGCACCGTAATCCGGTACGGGTGTTTTGCCACAAAACCCGGCAGCTGATTCACCTTCGTCCCCAGACCTTCAAGCGTTTCGGCCACCGTCCGATCATTCAAAGGCACAATATCGAACGCCGCATAGGCCCTTTTCAACGCACCGAGAAGCC
>JAOTWT010000521.1 GCA_029862725.1 Acidobacteriota bacterium
GCCGCCATTGACAAAGTTCCCGCCACCGCCGAGCACGCCGACCGATTGAGCCGACGGCCGGGTAACGCCAGGAGACAGTGCCGCAAGAAGAGTAAAGTTTCTTTGCGGTATTGGGAGGTCTACTACTTCGCGGCCGGTAATCGTATCGCCCCGGACGCTGGTTTCGCTTTCCACAAGGGGAGCGCTGTCAGCCTCGACGTTTACGATATTCGTGCCCGCCCCGGCGACCTCTGTGAACACCACATTCAATGCGAGTCGGGCATTGGTTTCCAGCGTGACCTGGGTGTAGTTGATCGTCTTGAATCCGGATTCTTCAGCCTGAACACTGTAATTTCCAGGCTCAAGGTTTGTCACCGCAAATTCGCCCGCCGGGCCGGTTGTTACCTCGCGGGCCTGTCCGGTGGCATTGTTGGTAATCGTTACCTTTGCGCCCGGCAAAAGTGCGCCGGACGGGTCCGAAACCGTACCTACGATGCTGCCCACATTTTTCTGGGCGAATGCCGCCGCGCTGAGCGCAAGCACGCAAAACACGACTAACGTGCAGCAAAAGAATCCTCTTCTCAATCCTTTACTCATAACTTTAATGACCTCTCCCTGGAATCCGGCATTGACGCGCCTGAATGAGATTCTCCAATATTCTCCCCGGCTCTGCCGGAGTAAAGGAATATTCGTGTCGCATCAAACAGGCACTTCTGGAAAACTTTTCGACCAGTTGCAAAATGCAGTATTAAAGGCCGAATTGACAAATTCTCCAAAGTCCGCCGAGCGAACCCACAACGCGATATCTTAAATTCACTGTTAAAAGAAATGTTACTTTGTTCAGTATGCAAACAAAGATTTCGGAGATTGTAGCAGTCTCGTAAAGTATTGCCAAGCAAAAAATCAACTTTTTAGCTCGCAGCGGCAAATTTTCTCGCCAGTACAAGCGCTACGGCGCCGATCAAAGTCGGCCGCGAGGGTAGCGATGATGCCGTGATCACCGTTCGCGGCAATCGTTTCCGGATGCTTTTCTCGACAGCCTTATGCACTTCCTCAGAGATTAGATCCCAGGCCTGCGTGATACCGCCGCTGACGACGACCGCCTGCGGACCGAGGCCGACGATAAGGTTTGAGATACCGATTCCGAGGTACTTCGCGGTCTCACAAAGAGCCGCCAACGCCTTTTCATCCCCTTTTAATGCGAGCTCGATGACGTTCGCGCCCGAACTTTTTGATCCGTTGCCGATTAAAGCACTTTCAAACCTGGCTTGCGACGCTGTGTTCGATGCAAACGCCTCCCAGCATTCAAATCCGCCGCACGAACATGCGACCGGGGCGAGGCTGCCAACGATCATGTGACCAAACTCGCCCGCGTCTCCTTTCTCGCCCCTGTAAACCTGTCCTTCGAAAACAACCCCGGTCCCTATTCCCTCGCTTACCAGCACCGTGATGAAATTTCTCGTCTTGCGGATCTTTTCTCTTCCAAACCAAAGCTCGGCGAGGGCAATAGCATTTGCGTCGTTATCGACCGTCACTTTCAGGCCTGTTTCGTTCTCGATACGATCACAGATATCCCAGTCATGCCAGCGAAAATACGGCACATATGTGACGCTTGAATTTGCGTGATCGGTTATCCCCGGCACACTCAGCCCGACCTCGAGTTCGTCATTTTGATATTTCTTCAGAAAACGGCTTATGCTCGAAATGATCAGGCTCGTTTCCTTGTCCGCGTTCTTGCTTGTCGAAAACTCTTCTTTGTCGAGGATGCTGCCGGCAAGGTCGGCGATTGCGACAACCGTATTTACGGGTCCGACATCGACCCCGATGGCGACGGGGCTTCCGGTTCTTATTCTAAGGAGATTTGGTTTTCGTCCGCCGGTGGAATCACCTGTGCCGATATCCTCGATCAGGTCCGCTCGGAGCAAGGCGTCTACTATCGACGACACAGTCGAGCGTTGAAGATTCGTCACCCGCGCGATTTCTGCACGCGAAATGGGTGCGAGATCCCTTACATAATTGAGGACAATCTGGGTGTTGATCTCACGGATCGTATTGGGACGCGCGATTTGTGATTTTGCCCTTTTGAGGTCAATTCTCTTCATGCCGGTCAGTTCATAGTGCTATGAATCCGCACGGATTCTACGTGCTCGCTTTCGAATCGGACAGGGGCTTAAATTTTGCCAACAGCGCAATTCGCCGAGCGTCAGAATCCCCGTATCACTTGTTGCTGACGATTCCTTTACCCTGTACGATCGTCACCGCAGTGTTTGCCTTTACTGAATTGATCAGCTCGGTAGCACCATCGGGCCAGAGTATCTTTAGTTCATCGATCGAGGTCGCCGATCCAAGTCCGAAGTGAATCACCTGCTGGCTTTGCGAAGCATAACTCGCGCCACTTATTAGATCGGCGCGCTGCGTCAGGTTCCCCGTTTTGGCAAATACAACAGAGCCGACCGCATCCCTCGGCGAGGACTTTCCGCCAACCAGTTTGATGGAGATCCAGTTTCCGGGCTTTTCGACAACATTTTGCAAAAGCGCCGGCCCCGAGTCCATCACGTTAACAATTACATCGATCCTTCCGTCGCCGTCAAAATCAGCAAGCGCG
>JAOTWT010000522.1 GCA_029862725.1 Acidobacteriota bacterium
AGGTCTTCGTTCGAGAGATGGCCGGTCGAGGAAGAGATCCTCTGTTTTAATTCCCAACTATATACGGGACACGCCTTGAGCATATCGATGCTGTGGTTCGACTCGATGACCAGCGCATCACAGCCCCTCAGTTTCTCGTTGATCAGCGGTGTGAAGTGCCCAAAATCCATTACGGTCGCGACCCTGTAGCCGCGGTTTTTCGCTACAAAACCAAAGTTGTCGGCGGCATCGTGCGGGACGCTGAACGGCTCGAAGTCAATATCCCCGATCCGGAATTCCTCATTCGACTCGATGTTTACCGCGCTTGTGTTCAACGCGTCTTCGCGGAGCTTCGATTCTTTCGCGCCGTTTCGCGAGGATTTTGAACGCAGATACGAGTCTTTGGTTTTTTCGGAAATAAAAACGGGGCAGTTCACGGTGCGTTTCAAGACCCTCAAACCGCCGGCATGATCGCTGTGTTCGTGAGTGATCAGGATTCCGTCCAATTCCTCATAAGAAACCCCGGTATCGGCGAGACGCAAAAGGATCTGTTTTGCACTCAGACCCGCATCCACCAAAACCTTTGTTTTCTCGGTGGATATTAGGACTGAATTTCCGGTGGAACCGCTGCCGAGGACTGATATTTTCATCGGAGTAACGAAGACAACGAAGATTAACACAGGCGAACAGGTATTTGAAATGAAACCCATAAAAACACGCGGTTTCGAGGTGCCCTGACGGCTGTCTAAACGGCGTCGAATAGTGTAATATTAGGGCTATTGATTCGAACAAACACTCAACTCTGATATTCGCAATTCACTGAGGAAAAACATTGGCTGAAGCAAAAGGCAAAAAAGGGAAAGGTTCGTCGTATGAAGCCGATTCGATAACGGTTTTGGAAGGGCGCGATGCGGTCCGGAAACGTCCTGCGATGTATATCGGTTCGACGGGGGATATCGGTCTTCACCACTTGGTTTATGAGGTTGTCGACAACTCGGTCGACGAAGCGTTGGCGGGCTTCTGCGACACGATCGAAGTGACCATCCATATGGATAACTCGATAACCGTGATCGACAACGGGCGCGGCATTCCTGTCGATCTGCATAAGAAAGAAAAACGCTCTGCCGCAGAAGTCGTAATGACGATCCTCCACGCAGGCGGGAAATTCGACACAAATTCCTACAAGGTATCGGGCGGCCTCCATGGTGTCGGCGTGTCCTGTGTAAACTTTTTGAGCGAGTGGCTGCACCTCGAGATCTGGCGTGACGGCAAAACCTATTACCAGGAATATGAAGCCGGAATTCCGGTTAATCCTCTGGTACAAACCGGCACCACAAAAAAACGCGGGACGAAGATCACCTTTAGGCCCGACACAAGCATATTTGAGACAAGCGTTTACAGTTTTGACAAGTTGTCCGAGCGCCTGCGCGAGAAGGCATTTCTAAATAAGGGTATCCGAATTCATATTGCTGACGAGCGTGAGGATGAGATCCGTTCGCATGAGTTCTATTACAAGGGCGGGATCGCCGAGTTTGTAAAACACCTCAGCAAAAACCGAAGCCCGATACACGAAAAGCCGCTGTATTTTGAACAGATCGGGGATGATTTCTCGATCGAGATCGCGATGCAGTACAACGATTCTTATGACGAAAAGGTCTATACTTTTGCGAACAATATCAACACCGTTGACGGCGGCACGCATCTTTCCGGTTTTCGTAGTGCGTTGACGCGTACCGTGAATAACTATGCAAAAAACAGCGGAATTCTCAAGAATTTTAAGGGTACGCTGACGGGCGATGACATTCGGGAGGGAATGATCGCCGTAGTTTCGGTGAAGATCCCGCAGCCTCAGTTCGAAGGGCAGACAAAAGGAAAACTCAACTCGCCTGTGGATGGCGAGGTCAGTTCGTTTCTCTACGAACATTTGACGGATTATTTCGAGCAGAAGCCAAAGGTCGCAAAGGCGATTGTCGGAAAGGCTGTCGATGCGGCGCGTGCGCGGGAGGCGGCGCGCAAAGCTCGTGAGATCGTGCGGAAGAGCGCACTCGGGAGCTCAACGCTGCCCGGGAAGCTGGCCGATTGCCAGGAAAAAGATCCGGCGCTTTCCGAAGTGTACCTGGTCGAGGGGGATTCGGCCGGAGGGTCGGCGAAACAAGGGCGTGATCGCAGGAACCAGGCGGTCCTGCCTTTGAAGGGTAAGATCCTGAATGTTGAAAAGGCACGGTTTGACAAGATGCTCGGACACGGTGAAATCAAGGCATTGATAACCGCTCTCGGAACGGGCATTGGAAAAGACGACTTTGATATCGAAAAGCTTAGATATCACAAAATCGTGATAATGACGGACGCCGATGTCGATGGAAGCCATATCAGGACTCTATTGCTGACATTTTTCTATCGCCAGATGCCGGAGCTCGTCGAACAGGGCTTTGTATATATCGCCCAACCGCCGTTATATAAGGTCAAGAAGGGTCGCGCTGAGAAATACATCAAAGATGAGAGCGAGATGTTCACGTATTTGATGGGCCTCGCGGCGAACAGCATTGAAGTTTCGGCGGCGGGCCGGAAGGTCAAAGGTGCGGCGCTTTCAAAGGCCCTTGAACA
>JAOTWT010000523.1 GCA_029862725.1 Acidobacteriota bacterium
GTGCAGTTGGATTTCGGCGACTCTCTCAAATACGAGGGACAGTCGGTCAACGAGATCATCAGGCGGCATTTGCCCTATTCGGCGGTGATCGGCTTCTTTGCCTATTTGGTTGCGCTGGCAATAGGTTTGTTTGCCGGAATCGTCGCTGCGCTGCGGCAGAATTCTCCGTTCGACTATTTATCGATGGCGTTATCGATGCTCGGCCTTTCTGTGCCGAGCTTTGTAATGGGACCGATTCTCGTCTTGGTATTCGCTCTCTGGCTGTTTTGGCTCCCGCCGGCGAGGTTTGGCGGCATTGCCAGCCTTGTGCTTCCGGTTGTCACCTTGGGTGCGATTTACGCGGCCTATATCGCCCGTTTAACGAGGGCCGGAATGCTAGAGGTGTTGCGATCGGACTATATACGCACCGCCCGGGCGAAGGGGCTCGACGAAAGAACCGTTCTCCTGAAGCACGCTTTGCGTGGCGGAATCATCCCGGTCGTCTCTTTTACGGGCCCGGCGCTCGCGTCGCTTCTTGCGGGGACGGTGGTCGTCGAGAGGGTGTTTGCAATACCCGGACTGGGAAATATCTTTGTCCAATCCGTTCTGAACCGCGATGAACCGCTGACTTTGGGTATCGTCGCGTTCCTGTCGATATTGATAATGATCTTTAACCTCCTCGTGGATATTTCTTATGGCTACCTGGATCCTCGAATACGTTACGAATAAACGATATGGCTGAAAACACTGAATTTGTAAAAGGAACGTCCCTTTGGAAAGACGCGTGGCAAAGGCTTCTTAAGAACAAGCTGGCGACTTTTGGAATGGTTGTGATGATTCTGATGAGCCTGCTTGTGATTGTCGGTCCGATCATCCTGCAGGCGGCGTTTGGGATAACCGCCTCGGCAGTACCGGAGAGTTCGGAGCTTTTGAAATCGCTGCCGCCTTCGAGTCAGAACATCATGGGGACTGATGATCTCGGCCGTGATCTATTTGCGCGCGTTATGCAGGGAGGCAGGATTTCGCTGATGGTTGGGGTAATTTCAACCATCGTCTCACTGATCGTCGGCGTGAGCTATGGTGCGGTCGCCGGTTACCTCGGCGGGCGGATCGATAACGTGATGATGAGAATCGTCGACATCTTTTATTCGATCCCTTATATCCTTATCGTCATCGTTCTGCTCGAGGTGTTCAAAGGTGAGAATACACCATCGTTTATTACCGCAGTTTCGGAGATGTTTGGGGGAAGCGGACCGCTCAATCAGATATTCCTCCTGTTTTTTGCTCTTGGTCTTATTTCATGGCTGACAATGGCGCGGGTCGTGCGCGGTCAGGTCCTATCACTCAAGAACCAGGAGTTTGTATTAGCGGCGAAGGCGACAGGCGTTTCCACGCTCAGAATCATTTTCAGGCACATCGTACCCAACACACTCGGACCGGTCATCGTCTATGCGACACTGACGATCCCGAGCGTGATGCTTACCGAGGCTTTTCTCTCTTATCTCGGGATGGGTGTACAGGCGCCCTATGCATCGTGGGGAAGTCTAGCCGCGGACGGAATCAAGAACATCGCGATATTTCCGTGGCAGCTTATTTTTCCGGGTGTGACTATGGCATTGACGCTGTTCTCGCTTAATTTCATGGGCGACGGCATCCGCGATGCCCTGGATCCACAGACGCGAAAGTTCTGATAATGAAGAATTTCAACCGCATATTAACGGCGGTACGGGAGTGTTCCGGGCCTGCCTAAGAAAGACGCTGTGGGCGAAATCGCAATAATTGAAAATGACGGGCTATGTCAATGTCACGTGAAGTTTCCAAAACCAGAGGATAAATGAGCGATCAAAACGGTAAGTTATTGTCAGTCACCGACTTGCGCACCTACTTCCAAACGGAAGACGGTATCGTAAAGGCGGTCGACGGCATTTCATTCGAGTTGGAAAAGGGAGAAACCCTTGGAATCGTTGGGGAATCGGGATCGGGTAAGTCGGTCGCGAATCTTTCCATCATGAGGCTGATTCCGGAACCCCCCGGCAAGATCGTCGGGGGCGATATCCTGTTCGACGGTGAAGATGTTCTCTCGCTTCCGATCGAAGAGGTGCGGCACTTGCGGGGCAAGCGGATGGCGATGATCTTCCAGGACCCGATGACCTCGCTCAATCCGTTTTTGAAAATCTCGACCCAGTTGATGGAAGTGACGCGGCTTCACCTCGGCCACTCGAAAAGAGAGGCCTATAAACATGCAATAGACATGCTCCGGACGGTCGGAATCCCGGCTCCTGAAAAGCGTATCGACAATTATCCTCACGAGTTTTCCGGCGGGATGAGACAGCGCGTGATGATAGCGATGGCGCTCAGCTGCGAACCGGAGCTCCTGATCGCGGATGAACCCACGACTGCCCTCGATGTCACGATCCAGGCTCAGATACTGGAGTTGATCAAGGACCTCAGAAAAGATTTCGGGACCAGCGTTATCCTGATCACGCACGACCTCGGCGTCGTTGCCGGAATGACCGACAAGATCATAGTGATGTACGCTGGAAAAGTTTTCGAAGCTGCTCCGACGCGGGAGTTGTTTTCGAATCCTGCCAATCCTTA
>JAOTWT010000051.1 GCA_029862725.1 Acidobacteriota bacterium
CGAGAAATGACGACGATTGAGGACGGAGACCCCTCGACAGACTTTTTTGTATTGGGCAATCTTCAAAGGATCCGTGGCCGTGCCGCGGACAAGGCCGACGATACGGAAACGGCGGTCCACCATTTCAGCCGCGCACTGACTATATTCGAATCCTCCGACGACCTTTACCATATCGCCTTGTCTCATCTCCTGCTTGGAAATTCACTGAGCACGACGAAAATGCACAAGGCCTCGAAGCACCTGGTCAATGCCAGCGAGATATTTCGGAAACTGGGAGTTGAGGAGCTTCACACTCTGGCCGAAAAGAAGATTGAGGCGCTCGGCGACAAAGACACCCAGACAGACGACTCATCAGCCAGTTCGCAGCTTTTGATGCAGCGGCTCGCAGAGGCGACTGCCTCGCGTGAACTCCTTTTCCGGGAGCTGACGTCGATACTCCAATCCGAAAGCAAAGCGCGACGGATCATCGTCGCAGAATCGAACGATCAGAACAGATTTACGCCATTTATCACGCACGGCTATAACCCTGCAGAATGCTCCGAGATCGTTTCCGCCCTGAACGACTCGTTGAAGGTCGACGAGATCGAGACCTTCTCTAAAACCAAGAATATCGCCGTCTTTCCGCTAAAGACAAACAATGCGCCTCCGGGCATGCTTCTGATGTACCCGGCGTCAGGTGCAAAGCTGAGGAATGGGAGTAAGATCAAGCCGCTTCTGCGCGTTGTCGAACTCGGAATGGATGTTTGCGCGCTTCGCGATCTGGACAAGCAGCATAATTCCACCGAAGCCTCCAGTCCATTTACTTCCCAAAGCCTGATGCCGGGATTTATCCACTCTTCGGTTGCAATGACCGAGCTCGTCGAGGAGGTCTATAAAATACGTTCCTCGGATGTGACGGTGCTTGTTACCGGCGAGTCGGGCACCGGTAAAGAACTTGTATCGCGTGCGATTCATACGGTCTCGAACAGAAAAGACCGGGTGTTTGTGCCGTTTAACTGCACGGCCGTCCCGAAAGAACTCGCCGAAGGACATCTATTTGGTTACAAGAAGGGCGCGTATACGGGAGCCGCACAGGATTCGCCGGGCACAATCCGCACTGCGGACGGCGGCACCCTGTTTTTGGACGAAATCGGTGACCTTCCCCTCGATGTGCAGCCGAAACTACTTAGGTTCCTGCAGGAAGGCGAAGTCCAGCCTCTCGGTGAAAAAAAGCCGATCAAGGTTGATGTGAGGATAATCGCCGCGACGAATATGGATCTTGAAAAGAGGGTCGCCGAAGGTCTGTTTCGTGAGGATCTATTTTACCGGCTAAATGTAATAAGATTGAGGGTACCGCCTCTCAGGGAACGCCGCTCGGAGATCGAACCGATAGTCAATTACTACGTCAATCATTATTCGACGAGATTTCACAAAAAGGATATCCGGATTACCCCCGAGACGATCGACCTACTGATGGTCTGCGACTGGGTCGGCAATGTTCGCCAGCTATGCAACGAGGTCCAGCGGATCGTCGCGCGGGCGGAAAACGGCGAACTGATCACACCGGATCACCTCTCTCCGGAACTGAAGCGAACCGCGACACCGATAGCACCGACGCAGGGCTCAAACGTAACGCCGATCATGCCGCATCTACAATCCGGTGGTGCATATTCGATCGGTTCTCAGGGCTCCACTTTGGAGGAAGCGGTCACTGAGCTGGAAAGGCAAATGATCGTCGACTCGCTCCGCCGGAACGACGACAACATCTCAAAGGTCGCCCGGGAACTCGGTCTGACGCGGCGTGGATTGTATTTGAAGATCAAACGCTACGAGATCGACCGCGAGCAGATCGCTTAATCATTTGTCATGATCTTTTATCATTTGCCTTGCCAACGATAACTGATCTGCAGAAAATGGAAACAATGGTTTTAAGCCTGCGGGATCAGCCCACTGATAAATGGTAAATGACAAATGATCTATGATTCCGTTTCCGCCACCATCAAGCTTCACTATGAATTCCATCTGCCCGAAGGTGCTGAAAAAGCTCCGCTCCTGATTGCGGTCCATGGCTACGCGGCGCACATGGGCTACATGATGCGGGAGGCGAAACTCGTTGCGCCCGAGGGGTTTGCGATCGCCTCGATTCAGGGTCCGAACCGTTTCTTCCGTCCGACCGAAGATGGTCAATATAAACTCGCGTTTGGCTGGCTGAGCGATTTCGAGCCGCAGGAGCAAGTGGCGCTGCATCACGAGTTTGTTTTAAAGGTCATAGACAAGCATTCGGAGGACGGCACAATCGATCCCGATCGCGTATTTCTTTACGGATTCTCACAGGCCTGCGCGTTGAATTTCCGGTTCGCGTTTGCAAATCCGGATGCCCTCAAAGGCCTTGTCGGGGTCTGTGGCGGAATCCCCGGAGACCTCGACACGAGTGATCTTTATCAGCCGACGAACGCTGAAGTCTTTTATTTGTATGGGGATGACGACGAATTTTACGCGCCCGAGAAGCTCGAGGCCTTCGACAAACGTCTTGACGAATACCTTCCCAGCTACCAATCCCGCAAGTATGTTGCAAAGCACGAGATCAGCCAGGAAATGCGTTCGGATATTCGCAAGTGGCTGGCCGGATTTCCCGCTGAAAAGCAAAGAACGGCGAGCTGAATCCAAGCGCTCCCGATCTTCTGACGGTCAATTGGTCTGCTTCCGCGCCACCGTCATTAAAAATCTCTAACGCAAAAAGCATCTCGATAAACCGTTCATACATCGGAGTTTATGATTTATGAAGAAAACCTCCGTTCTACTGATGCTCTCCTTTTCCATCCTCGCGGCGTCTTGCGCTCCGACATCAAAAAGCGTTGCCCAAATTACGGGATTTTCGCCTTCGAGGGATGAGTTTGTCGAGAAACCCTTATTGGCTGAAATCAAGCCGGTCGAGGTTCAAAAACTGCTCGAAAGCGCGAACGCGCAAACCAAGACGGTCACCGGGTATACGCAAAAATACTATGCGATCGCCTATCCCAATGGCGATGTACCGTCAAAAACAGGTGCATGTACCGATGTTGTGATCCGATCTTTTCGTGCGGCCGGGATCGATTTTCAGAAAGAAGTCCACGAGGACATGACCGCGAACTTCAGCGAGTATCCGAAGAAGTGGGGCCTTCGGAAACCTGATTCGAACATTGACCACCGGCGGGTTCCGAATCTTCACACATATTTTACGAGAAAAGGTAAGGCGCTCCCGATCACGACGGATGGTTCAAATTTTGAACCCGGCGATATTGTTGCGTGGGATTTGAATGGTAAAGGTCTCACTCACATCGGGGTAGTCTCCAATTTTTGGAACGAAACGGCCGGCCGGTACCTGATCATCCACAACATCGGGGGCGGGACCGATCTCGAAGACCGTTTGTTCGAGTGGAAGATTATCGGGCACTACCGGTACTTTTAAAGCCAATGGCCTTAGAAGTAGTTCATAGTTTTAAGGATTCGGGATTCAGGATTCAGGATTCAGGACAGTTCGCTATCAAACAGTTTAGACTCGGGTATGCCCGACGTTCCGTGCCTAACAAACAAACCAGGATTTACGAGTCTTTACCGCCACCGTCAGCCAGCGACGATTAGGACGTTCAAATCACGCCTAAAAGCGTAACGTTGAACGCCACTTGACTCACAAAACTTAAAAACTGGAACCTGAAACCTGAAATTCCCCTAGTCCGCCTGTTCGAGGGTTAGCGCCTCATCGTCCCTTGCGACCAGCCGGCCCGCGCTGTCTCTGCAAAACTCGGTGACAAGTTCGACGAAAAGCTCCGGCTTTTCTTCGTGCGGAATATGCCCGCAATCTTTTAGAACAATAAGACGCGAATTCAACATTCGATCATAGAGCTTTTCGCCGTTAGCTCTTGGGATGACCGTATCTCCTTCACCCCATATCAGCAGGGTCGGATGATCGATCAAATGGGCGTCTTCTTCTATGCGGTTGGCGTCCCAATTGCGCGCCGTGGCGAGCAAAGCATGATGTGCATCGGCGGCGCGCAGAGGCCGCATTATGGATTCTATTCTTTCGTCCGTAATCAGATGATGGTTTGCGGGGTCAATCGTGCCATGCATGCGGTACCGGAGGAAACGCTTCGAGTCTATAAGGAATGGTCCAATCGCATCGCCGATTGCCGGACTGCGGACGATCTTCATCAGCGGATTTGTCATAGGCCGGTCGTTGATTACCGAGCCGACGAGTACAAGCTTTTCAATGCGTTCCGCGTTGTCGAGTGCGAACCAACTAACGATCGCCCCGCCATAAGAACTCCCGACCATCGTTGCTTTTCCGATCCCGAGGCGGTTCATCAAACGCAGCAACATGCGGGACTGCGACGCGATCGAGTAATCGAACCATGCCGGTTTCTCGGAAAAGCCGAAACCAAGCAGGTCGACGGAAATTACACGGAGTCCCCGGTCGGCAAATTCGGGAGCGACAGTTTTCCAAACGTAGGTTGATGCGGTGTAGCCATGGATCAACAACATGACTGGATCGCTTTCCGCGCCGAATTCCTGGAAATGGATCTTCACGCCGTCGATATCGATAAATTTCGAATGCTCCGCGTGATGAATCTCGTCAACGGCATCATCCCATTCGACTGTGCTTGCACGGGTCAACAATTTCCACGCGACAGTCGCTCCGATAACTCCCCCGACACCAAGGGCCACATGCTTTTTCGCCATACTTAGTCACTTCTCTCGTTTTCTTTTCTGACGAAGTGCCGGAAGGTCGCCTGATAGCCACCGTTTGCGATACCGATGTTGTATCCGCGTCCGCCGTTACCAGCGAGGAATTGTTCCAACGTCTCGTCGGGTCCTATTATAGCCACATTCGGCGCATCAGTCTCAATGATTTTTGAAACGCTTTCGTCATAGATCTCACAACCGCTTATAGAGCTGACCATTTCGTGGGACTTCCGAAAGTTCTGAAGTCCTGTATGGAGGGACTCGTAGGCGGTGTAAAAGAGCCCGCAAAGATTATAAAGCCTGCCTGCCGTGGTGCCGTCCCTGATAAGAGACTTGAAAGCCGCGTCACCATTTTGCTCACTCAGAAGTGTCTCGAGATCGACTGCGTATTTCGAAAGTGCGCCGGCAAAGCCGACCTGCGCGTCCTCGAATTGGGATGCATGAAGCAGGTATTCGTAAGCCTTGCGGCCATCTTCGGAAAGAGAATCGGGCCGGGATGCGGTTTAAAACGATGTTGAATTCAAGGTGACAAAAAGAACAAAGCAAATAGCAGTACTGTCGTAATGATCGTCATTTCAGAGACTCCGTTTACTCAGATATAAATACCACCTTTGGCTGAATTCCGCCCCCCGGTTCGATCTCGCCGATTGCGGCCAATTCTCCGGACGCACTTATCAACCTTACGGTCTGAACGGAACCAATGTCTTCACTTCCGTAAATTTTCATTCCATGTGAGATCGATTTGAGTTCACCGTCATCGAGCGTTTGAAATGGCAGATGGGCGACGGCTTCGTTAATTGGCAGAATATGAGTTTGAACATCGCCACTTTCAGCGGCGGACTTGATTTCATCGAGGGTCAGCGAGTTTTCCAATTCGAAACGCCCAGCGCTTGTTCTTCGCAAAGCACTAAGATGACAAGGAACGCCGATTCGGCGACCGATATCTTCGGCCAAAGTTCTGATATATGTGCCGGCCGAACATTTTATTTTGAGTTGGATTTCCGAAGCATCGACTCCGTCTGAGTCCTCTATCCTGAGTTCATAAATGCTGACATCGATCGGCTTACGCTCGACCTCAACGCCTTCGCGCGCGAGTTCATAGAGCTTTTTGCCTTTTATTTTTTTGGCCGAGTACATCGGCGGGATCTGGACAATGGCGCCAGTGAATTCGGCGAGGACCGCTTCGATACGGGACATCAATTCTTCCCGCGACGCCAAATCGATTCCGCCATCGCCTGACTCCTGGACCTCGAGTCCCGCCCCTTGCCCCTCGACCCCGGTTCCTTCGTCATCGACTCCTGTCTCACGTCTTCTTCTACCGGTCTTGTCTCCCGTCTCCGTCTCAAAGCCAAATCTCAGACGCGCTTCGTAGGTCTTGGCGTCTTTATCCAGATAACGTGCGAGCCTCGTCGCCTTGCCGACGAGGATCACAAGGACGCCGGTCGCGAACGGATCGAGTGTTCCGGTGTGGCCGATTCTCTTTGTCCTCAGAATCTTTCTCAGGCGCGCGACAACGTCGTGAGAGGTGAGTCCCTCGGGCTTGTCGATGATGAGTAGGCCATCGAAACTTCCGGGATCTCCTTTTCGGGATTCTGCTGTCATCATTTCAAAGGAAAATGGATAGTGGGTAATGCTTCGTCAAAACGGTTTTATTCATATTGGCGAATTCATCTCACACCGATTTGAGATTTGATTCCAAATTATCCACTATCCACTGTCAATTATCCATTTAGCCAAATGCGGTCATGTTAAACTACAGCCCATGCGCCGCTACAAACCTCCGATCAAAGACGAAGACCGCGTCATCAAGGACCCGGAAAAATCACGTAAGCAAACATTTGACCGCGCAGTTAATTTGCTCACATTTAAGCAGCGTTCTGTCGCCGAACTTCGTCAACGTTTGCTAGAAAAAAACTGGACAAACGAAGAGATCGTTGATTCGGTGATCGAGAAACTGTCCGAGTACAACTATCTGAATGACGAAGAATACGCCTTTAACCTGGCGTCTTCTAAACTGCGAACGAAGGCGGTCGGCAAGAGGCGTTTGAAGCAGGATCTGGTTAGAAAGAAGCTTGATAAACAGACAATCGAGGCGGCCGTCGAGAAAGCATTCGAAGAGACGCCCGAAACCGAACTGATTGAAAGGGCGGTCGAAAAACGGCTGCGGATAAAGGGAAAGCCGGAAACACCGAACGAGCAAAAGAACTTCTTTGCCTATCTGATGCGGCAGGGATTTGAATACGACCTTATCCGCGACCAGATGGAGCGGCTGAGAAGCTAGTTCGAAGTTCAAAGTTCATGGTTCAAGGTCTGTTTCGTGGCAATGATCACAGATCGTCGGGATTGAAATGCACAAGGCACAACGAACTTTGAACCTTGATCCTTGAACTTCACGGGTGCGCCTATGCTAAAATCACCACCAATGAATGGTCACGAAATAAGAGAGAGATTCCTCAGATACTTCGAGGAAAGAGGGCACAAGCGCGTGCATTCTTCGCCGCTTCTGCCCGCCAACGACCCGACGCTGCTTTTTGTAAACGCGGGCATGAATCAGTTCAAAGATGTCTTTTTGGGTGACGACAAACGCGAGTACACCCGTGCCGTTTCATCGCAAAAGTGTATTCGTGCGGGCGGAAAACACAACGACCTCGACGAGGTCGGCCGGACGGCGCGTCACCACACATTTTTTGAAATGCTCGGAAACTTTTCGTTTGGCGATTATTTCAAAGAAGACGCGATCAATTACGCCTGGGATTTTTTGACCGGAAAAGTCGAGGAAGGAAAACTCGGTCTCGACCCGGCTTATCTTTGGTTTACCCATTTCGAGGGCGACGATAACGTGCCGGCCGACGATGAGGCTCGCGATCTCTGGATCAAGGCGGGAGCAAAACCTGAACGCGTACTCGCCTTTGATGCAAAGGATAACTTCTGGCAGATGGGAGACACCGGCCCCTGCGGACCGTGCTCCGAGATTCACTATTACATGGGCGAGGACCCTGACGATCCGGAAAAAAACCGTGCCGAGCACGTAAACGCGGAGACCGGCGACGACACTATCGAGATCTGGAATCTTGTATTTATGCAGTTCGACAAGGATGCTGACGGCAAGCTCACCCCCCTGCCTGCACCATCGGTCGATACCGGAATGGGTCTTGAACGCGTTGCGGCAGTAATGCAGGGTAAGTCGACAAATTACGATTCGGATTTGATCAGGCCAATCGTGGATTTCGTCGCGAGTTTGGAGAACTAGCCGCGATGGATGCGGATTTAATGTTCAGCGAGATTGACAGAATCCGCCCAACTCGCAAAACGCGCGACCCCTTCAGTATAATGAAAGCAAAAATCAGCGAGGAGTATCAATGAAATCCGAAACAATGCATTTCGCCACCAAGAACGGTGTTTCGAGCGCTTACATCGCCGCGCCCGATGTAATTGCCGAAGATTCCAAACCCGTGATCATCATCCACGAATGGTGGGGCCTGAACGACCAGATTAAGAAGATCGCCGACCGTTATGCCGGCGAAGGTTTTGTCGGAGTGGCCCCGGATCTTTACCGTGGCGAAGTCGCCACAGACCCCGATGAGGCCTCTAGAATGATGTCCGCACTGGCGATCGAGGACGGTCTCGACACGATCCGCAACGCGATCGATACCGTCCGCGGAAAATACGGGTTTACGCATTTCGGAATTACAGGCTATTGCATGGGCGGCACCTACGCTTTGTACGGTGCTTGCGAACTGGAGGGCATCTCGGCCTCGGCCCCGTTCTATGGCGACATACCGCCCGACGAGAAGTTGAAGAACCTGAACGTGCCGGTGGTATTTATATCAGGCACCCGCGACGCATGGATCACGCCGGAGAAAGTTGCCGGGCTCGAGGAAGCGGCGGACAAATACGAACTCGATCTCGACTCTTTGAAATATGACGCGGATCACGCCTTCGCCAACAGCGCGCGTCCGGAGGTTTACGACCGTGATGCGTCAGAAGATGCGTGGTCAAAGGTGGTTGCGTTTTTTAGGGACAAGCTCTGAAAGAAGTGCTTCATGTTTCCCCTTCGTTTAGTTTGCGTCGCGAAGCGGCGAAAGTCTTCTAGCCGTGGCCTTCAGGCCACAGTCAAACAAACGTATAGTCAAACCGCCGCGTCAGCGGCGGAGGAATCAGGCGTCAACACGCGACGCAAATCGTTTAATCAAAATCGACCGTGGCTCGAAAGCCGCGGCTGGAAGAATCCCGCCGCTATGCGCCGGCAAGCAAACAATCTATTTCAGGAAATGCTTCAACTCTGCTTCGGTCGGCAACGCGGTCCTTGCACCAACAGCACGACATTTCAGTGCCGCTACCGCATTCGCCGCGCGGCAGCTTTCCTCGACACTCCAACCCGAATACAAACCGTATAACAAACCCGTCCGAAATGAGTCGCCAGCACCGGTTGTGTCCTTGCAGCCTCCAGGAACGGCAAACCCGGGTGTTTCAACAAACTCTCCCCCGCAACAAATGAGTGAGCCTTTTTCACCCAACGTGGTGCCGGTGATCTTCGAACCAAACTTCCCATGCAGCTCGAGGATCGCCGAACGCGGGTCCCGCAGGCCTGTAAAGTTTTTAGCAAAATCGGCAGAACAGATCATTATGTCGACAAGCGGCAATAGTTCCTCGATCCGTTCCAGAATCCGGTCGACATCGATCGAGACGATGGTTTCGGCTTCCCGCGCAATCTTTGCGAGGCGGATACAGGCGGCGGCATCGTGCGGTGTAAAGTGCAGGATCGCCCCAGATGTTGCAAGCTCCTCTGAAACCTCCTGTTCGGAGTATGATAGTGCGGCGTCTCTTTTCCAGATAATGGTTCTTTCCCCATTGCGTTCGTCGATGATGATAAAGGCAATCTGGGTCCTGGCGCCCGGAATTTGTTCCGCGAACCTTGTCTCGACTCCCTCGTCGACCAAAGATTGAAGTCCAAAGTCACCCGCCTCATCATCGCCAAAGCGCCCCGCGTATGCGGTCTTAAGACCAAGACGCTGCAACCCCGTCATCGTTGTCGCGATCTCACCACCCGCCGAGCGGGAATAGTCGCGCAACTCGATCTTTGAATCGAATTCGGGAAATTCAGGGACCGTTATCAGGTAGTCGACGGCATTGGTGCCGAATCCGACAACATCGAATTCGCGGTCTTTTTTTAATTTGAATGGAAATTCCATCGATTGAGAATGGATGAACCGAAATCGCTTGCCAAAACCGGCGTAAGGCGTTAGAAAATAGGTGCTTTATTTATAAACGTTCGTTGGAGAAAAGAAAAATGCCGAGTGCAAGGTGTCCGGTTTGCGAAGGACGCGTATTCGTCGATGCAAGTACCGAAATGGGCGAGATCGTGTTTTGCGACGATTGTGAGTCGAACCTCGAACTCGTCGGTCTCGATCCTTTCGAACTGGACCCGGCGAGCGAAGCCAACGACGAAGTCGACGATGGTTTTAGCATCTTTGACGAGGCAGACGAAGCCTGATGGGGGTCAAACGTTGGGCGGGTCACTCGTGACGGCTATTGCTCTGCGAGACTGAAAGAGGATTTGTTTTGCGTGACGATGAGGCCATCGGTGGTCCTGACACTCACCTCCCTGGGTTTTCCGTCCCTTTCGCTGTCGAGCGGATAGAACGCGAGCGCGTAGGAAGCCGTAATTTCTTCGGCCAAAGCGCTGAAAAGAGGCTCAAAGTCGTTCTCGGTCGCGTACAGCGAACGTCCGCCCGTACGGCTGATTAGCCCGCTCGCCTCGATCAATGTAAGTACCGGCCGGCTGGATTGAGAGAGCCTTGAATACGACGGGAGAATAATAGAATAAACGCTCGTTTCAGAAGCATTCGCCCGCTCGATCACGGTATCCGGGGAAACGGTGTCACCAACCGGATATCCATCCGTTATAACAATTACAACCCTTTTTGGTATCTGATCATTAAGCATTTTTGGAGACTTCCGTTTGATCAGCCGGATCGCATCGTCTACCGCATCGTATGCATGCGTCGAAAGCCCGTCATCGGTTTTGAGTATCTTTTCGAAAGACCTTTTTAGCTTTTGCGGTTTGTTTGTAAAAGACTGGACGGTTCGAACCCTCATCCCGAAGGTCATGACGGCGAAATATGAGTTGTAATCGGCAAGGCGGTCGACAAAGGTGCGCATTGCCGTACGCAGCTTGATAAGTTCATCGTTGGTAATGCTCCCGGAAACATCAAGCGCAAACACGACCGACAAAGGGCGGTTAGTGTCGTTTTTCCTAATCGGCCGAAAAAAATCCAGCTCGCGGTTTTGCCCGTTTACGAGTACTTCAAAATCCGATTTTTCCAGGCCGCGAACCGGTTTCCCATTCTCGTCGGCAACAGAAACCTCGAAAGTGAGCAGGTCCGTATCGATCCGGATCTCGTCTTCGTCCTGCCCTCTGACAGAGCCTGCGGAAAACAAGCATATCCCCAGCCACAACGCTACGAAGACGTTCAGGGGTCGGAATTTTTCAGACATCAAACGCATAAAAAGACGTACCGGAATATCGTCACCTTACAATATACCAAAAACCCAAAAGTAAGGTTTCACTTAGTAATCCGCTGCGGGTATGCTAGTTTTTTAGATTCGTTGCGAGCGAAATAGTTGGAAATTATGTTGGATAATCTCGGAAATCTGGAAAGAACGCACACTTGC
>JAOTWT010000524.1 GCA_029862725.1 Acidobacteriota bacterium
CCGGGAAGACGGCATTGGACTGGGCGAAAGAAACCGGGCATACGGAGATGGTCGAAATCCTGAAATAGCGTTTACACGGATGATTTTGATTGTTGATAACTACGACTCGTTTACCTATAACCTCGTGCAGTATTTTGGTGAGCTCGGAGCGGAGTTATCGGTCTTCCGAAACGATGAGCTGGACCTGAACAGGATCGGCACCGAACTCGATGTGGACAAGATCGTGATCTCGCCGGGGCCCGGAACGCCGGAAGATGCAGGGATCTCGCTGGATTTGATCGGTGAATTTGCGGGCAGGATGCCGATCCTCGGGGTTTGCCTCGGACACCAGGCGATAGCGCAGGCGTTTGGCGGGAAAATAGTTCGCGCACCGAAACCGATTCACGGAAAGCCCTCGAGCGTTAAACACACCGGTGACGGGCTTTTTTCGGGCATTCCGAACCCGTTCGAGGTAGGCCGTTATCATTCGTTGATCGTCGACCGCGAGGCGTTTCCGGACGAGCTGTCCGTGACCGCCGAAACTGACGACGGAATCATGATGGGCCTCAAACACAGGCAATTGGATATCTATGGTCTCCAGTTTCATCCGGAGTCGATCATGACCCCCGAGGGAAAAAACATCTTGCAAAATTTCCTTTCCATTTGAGATACTTGAAGTTGGGTTCTAATGCCTCCCCCCGATTCCTCATGTTGTTCCGCCACCAGTAAAGCTCTCCAAACGATAGTATTATTCTTAAGTATGCCAATGTCTGACTGGCTTCTGGACGCACCGATGTCGGTGCCGGGAAAGAAAGCCGATACGCCGCTACACGAATTCCTGATCCGCCTGATGCGCGGAGAAAACCTTTCGTTTGCGGATTCGGCGAGGTTCTTTCGCGCCCTGACGGCCCTCGATGCGAATCCTGCGCAGATCGCGGGGTGTCTCGTCTCGCTTGCGAGCAAGGGAGAGACCTATGAAGAACTCGCCGGCATGGCGCGGGCGATGCGGGAGCAGGCACTCCCGATAAAGACCCATCATTCCGATTTTATAGACCTTGCAGGTACGGGCTCGAGTCCAGTCAAAACATTCAATATTTCGACGGCCGCCTCGTTTGTGGCAGCCGGCGCCGGTCTCGCCGTCGCCAAACACACGAGCCGCGGTGTGACCAGCAGATTGGGAAGCGCCGATGCGCTGAACGGTCTCGGCATCAATATCTCGGGCGATCCGAAGCTGGCACAGGCTTGCCTGAACGGAGCCGGTCTCGCGTTTCTGTTTGCACCCACATTTCATCCGACATTAAGGCGTGTTGCCGATATGCGCAGGAGTCTCGGGATACGAACAACCCTCAACCTGCTCGGCGCGCTTTCGAACCCCTCGGCTGCTCCGTTTCAACTCCTCGGTGTCTGGCATCCGTCACTGGTCGAACCGATGGCACAGGCGCTCGCACTGCTCGGAATCCGGAAGGCATGGGTTGTACACGGGACCGACGGCCTCGACGAGGTGACGATCAACGGGCCGACACTGGTCGCCGAAGTGGGTGGCAATAAAATTCAGACGTTTGAAGTGACCCCTCAGGACTTTGGTCTCCAGGGCGGGGACTTTTCTACGATCAAAGCCTCAACGGCGGCTGAAAGCGCGACGATCATCAGAGAAGTGCTCGAGAGCCGTCGAAGGGACGAAGCGCGTTCTCTCGTCGTCGCAAACGCGGCGGCCGCTCTGATCATTGGCGGAAAATCGAAAAACCCGCTGCAGGCCGCAAGAATGGCGGAACAGAGCATCGACAGCGGTTCGGCCCGTATCAAACTCGACCGGCTCGTCCAGACCACAAACAAAAAGTAAATCGCGTCTTGCTTCTTTCGGCCCGCGATTGATAATTTCGTATGCTCAAGGGCGCCAGCTGGCTTTACGGCAAGATCATCGATTCCAGAAACTCGCTTTACGAAAGGGGCGTGATCCAGTCCCGCGTCCTGCCGGCACCGACGATTTCGGTCGGAAACATCACCGTCGGTGGAACGGGAAAGACGCCGCTCGTCGCCCATATCGCCGAATTCCTGGCCGCAAAGGGAGAGCTCCCCTGCATAATTTCGAGGGGATACGGG
The DNA here is from genome assembly GCA_029862725.1 of Acidobacteriota bacterium. Taxonomy (GTDB): domain Bacteria; phylum Acidobacteriota; class Blastocatellia; order Pyrinomonadales; family Pyrinomonadaceae; genus Aridibacter. The sequence goes on from JAOTWT010000524.1 coordinate 2,080, forward strand.
CGGAAGGATGAATCGAAACGAGTTCTCGTCTCGGACAAGGATTGCGTACTCGCGACGTTAGACGAAGCCGGCGACGAACCCTTCGAACTCGCAAAAAGACTTCTCGGAAAAGCGTTGGTGATCGCCGACCGCGACCGTATTTCGGCGGCTTCATGGGTCCACCACAGGTTCGGTGCAACCGTATTCGTACTGGACGATGCATTTCAGCATCGACGGGCGGCGCGAGACCTCGACATAGTCGTCATAGACTCTACCAATCCTCTCGGCAATCAGTTGCAGCTTCCCGCGGGCATTCTTCGCGAAAAACCTCTGAATCTCGCACGTGCCGACATTGTGGTCCTCACGAGGTTTAACCTCTGTCAGCGCCGCGACGAGGTAAGAGCCCTGATTTCGCGTTATGCCCCGCTTCTTCCGCAGCTTACCTGTGAGACGCGGATTGAAGGGTTTTGGGCGCTGGGGGACTTTCAAAGCGGTTCGAAGGCCTTAAAAGATG
>JAOTWT010000525.1 GCA_029862725.1 Acidobacteriota bacterium
GGATCACGATTCACTATTTACGATTTACGATTCACGATTCACGATTCACGATTCACGATTTACGATTCACCATTCACGATTCACGATTCACGATTCACCATTCACGATTCACGATTCACGATTCACGATTCACCATTCACGATTTACGATTTACTATTCACGATTTACGATTCACCATTCACGATTCACGATTCACGATTCACGATTTACGATTCACCATTCACCGCTCACTTAATTATGTCGTTCTGACGGATCGGTGACAGGATTTGAGTCAAAGAGATGTTAAACAATGCAAAATGTTGTTGACATTCGTTTATCGGATGTTGTAGTTTAGTTATTGAACAGCACTAGACGGTGTTGTGTCCTGTCGCCCGGAGCAAGCGTTTTTCGAGTTATCGCAAATCATGATCTTCAATTCTACAAGCGGTAACGAAGAAGCGAAATTGGGAACCGGCTTTAATCATTCAGTTTGACCTATCGAAATCCTGTCTTTCCTGTCAATCCGAGCACGGCGACAAAAAACCTACATAAATAAAGCCCGGTTCCCCAATTCAAATTGAAAAACACCAAAACAATACAGCGTCCCGTTTCTACGGCTACGGGGATTGGCTTAAGAGCTGAAAGGAGTAAAGAAGATAATGCTATTCGGTAAAAAGAAAAGCGTTGCCGGTTTGGATGTCGGTTCAAGTTCCGTAAAGGTAGTTGAGCTCGACGGAAAAGTTAACAACCTGAATCTGGTGAGCCTCGGTTTTGAAAATCTTCCTGACGACACGGTCGTCGACGGACAGATTATGGAGCTCAACGCGGTTTCGGAAGTTATCCAAAACGTCTGCACCGACCATAAGATCAACGCAAACCAGGTCGTAACAGGTGTCAGCGGTCATTCGGTAATCATCAAGAATATCGTTCTTCCTCCAATGTCCCGTGACGAGCTCGAAGAGTCGATTGATTGGCATGCCGAGGAACATATCCCCTATGACCTCTCCGATGTCAGTCTTGATTATCACATTACCGCCGAAGACGAAGAGGCCACAAGCGTAATGATCGCGGCATGCAAAAGAGAGCGGCTCGATAACATTAAACAAGCGATCCAGCTATCCGGTAAAAACCCGGTGGTTATCGATGTTGACACATTTGCACTTCAGAACTGTTACGAAGTCAATTACCAACCGGATCCGTCACAGGTCGTTACGCTGCTAAATATTGGCGCCTCCACAATGAACGTAAACATCGTGCAGGGGACGCAGTCGCTGTTTACGCGCGATATCACGGTCGGTGGTAGTCAGTTCACAGACATCCTCCAGAAAAGTCTAGGCTACAGTTTCGAGCAAGCTGAAGCGGTCAAACGCGGGGTTGCCGAGGCCATGGAGAATGTCGAAGAAAAATCAATCGAACCATTGATGAACAACGTCACAGAAATGGTCGCCATGGAAATTCAGAAGACCTTCGATTTTTACCGGGCGACCGCAGAAGACGATGAATTGGTCGTCGACAAGATCCTTATTTCGGGCGGCGGTTCGAAGCTGGTCGGTCTTTCCGAAGACCTTGCTTCAAAACTCGAAGTGCCGGTTGAAGTACTCGATCCTTTCCGTCAGATAAAAGTTGATACGCGCAAGTTTGACCCGGATTACCTAAGCGAAATCATGCCCGAAATGGCTGTCGCTGTTGGTCTTGCGATCAGGGGAGTTGAAGTAAAATGATAAGAATCAACCTACTTAATTCAGTTACCGAAAGGCAGGGAAGTGCTGTCGTCACGGTCGAGAAGAAGGTCGGAAGTCCGATGTCGCGTTTTCTTTTGATGGGAATCGCAGTTTTCATACTGACCTCCGCCGTCATTGGCTGGGACGTAATTAGCACGACCCGTGCAAAAGCATTTGCCGATGCCCAACTCGTCGAAGAAAAGAAAAAAGCGGCCGAGCTTGAAGCTGTTATGAAAGAACAGAAGGAGCTCGAGAACAAGATCAAGAACATCGACCTCAGGATCGACGCAATTAAAAAGCTTCGTAACGAGCAGGCTGGTCCAAGTGCCGTTCTCGAGTCGATACGGGAACGCATTCTAATGACTCCCGATATATATCTCGACAGCGTCGATCAAAAAGGCGACCAGCTAACGATCAAGGGAAGTTCTCGAAACGAGTCTGCCATCACGCAATTTGGACGCAGTCTCGAATTCTCCTCAGGTCTGTTTTCGAACCTGAGCATTGAAACGCAGAGAAAAGAACTCGATGCCCGGACTGCTTCGAAACCCGGAGTTGAAGAGCCGAAAATGGAGATCATCGATTTCACTATTCGATGCGCATACACACCTGATCGCGGCAACGCGAGCGACGGCCCCCTGAGCGCTTCAAACGAAGCGGGTAAGGGATCTGATGCTTCCAAACAGGCATCGGCCCAAAAAGTCGAAAATGCCAAACCTCAGGTCGGACTTTCGGCCGATAACTAGGCCGAACGCACTCGACCTCCAAGTTTAAGAGGCAAAACTACTGATAGGTATTGAACAATGGAAAAACTCAAATCATTAGCCTGGCACTGGCAACTCGTCATTCTGGTTGGAATCGGAGCAGTCT
>JAOTWT010000526.1 GCA_029862725.1 Acidobacteriota bacterium
GAACCCGCTCGATTGCTATATTGCCGCATGGCAATGGGGAAAATATCTAGGCGAAGAAGCGATCGAAAACGGTATCGAAGTTTGTGTCTCCAGTTGGACGCGGTTTTCTTCGAATGCGCTCCCGGCGATGGCCAAGGCCGGTGCCAATTACATGAATTCCCAGTTGATCAAGATGGAGGCTTTGCTGGAAGGCTATTCGGAGGGAATTGCGCTCGATGACCGCGGTTATGTTTCAGAAGGATCGGGCGAAAACCTGTTTCTCGTCAATAACGGCAAATTGATAACACCGCCGCTTGGCGCGTCAATTCTGCCGGGAATAACCCGCGATTCCGTCATCCAGATTGCGAGGGAGCTCGGGATTGAGGTCGTCGAGACAACGGTTCAGCGAGCGGCGCTCTATCTCGCGGATGAGCTCTTCTTTACCGGTACCGCGGCGGAGATTTCGCCAATACGATCGGTCGACAAGATCAAAGTCGGCACTGGCAAACGGGGTCCCATAACGAAGAAACTCCAGGATGAGTTCTTTACCGTAATCCGCGGCCAGCGACCGGCACCGGGAAATGCCAACTGGCTGACTTATGTGAATGAATCTGCCGAAAAAAAGTCGGCAGCCGGGACTAGCTGCAGTTGAAGTTTCTCCCGGTGTTGAACATCCAGAAAAAGCGGGCGCAAAATGTGCCCGCTTTTTTGTGCCCGAACGGCTTATCGCAATCCCCGCGTAAATAAAATAGAATCCGGAGCAATGTCCAGATTAAGCAAAATCGTCATCGACATCGCCGTTTTTGGCTGCGGCGCGGTCGTTATGGTCTACGAAATCGTAGGTTCGCGCGTGATTGCGCCCTACATAGGTACATCGACCTACACCTGGACCAGTCTGATCGGGGTCATATTGGCCGCTTTGAGCCTCGGTTATTGGTTGGGCGGAAGATGGGCCGACAAGGGGCCAAAGTTATCGGTGCTGGCCGCGGTGATCTTTTTCGCGGGTGCAATGGTCTCTGTAACGATCCTGATCAAGGAGCCGGCGTTGGCAGTTCTATCCGGGGCGACGCTCCCGATCGAAATCGCGGCGGTAATCGCCGCCTTGCTGCTCTTCGCTCCGGCGAGTGTTCTGCTGGGGTTTGTTTCTCCTTACGCGATCCGGTTGTCGGTAGAATCAATAGCGCAGACTGGCCGGACGATCGGACGTCTATATGCCCTGTCCACCATCGGAAGTATCGCCGGTACCTTCTTTGCAGGGTTTTTCCTGATCCCCTTTGTCGGTACCAACCGAACACTTTATCTCCTCGCCGCGGCTCTTTTCCTGATTTCTTTTGCGATTGTTCCGATGGCACGAACGAATTCGAGAATTGCAGCGCTCTTGATTTTGTTCCTTGGAATTGCGTTGACCGAGGGACAGGCTCTGGTATTGCACTCGGCGAACAATTACCACGATATCGATACAGAGTATAACCGGGTCCGGATTTTTGACACCGTAAAGAACGGGCGTCCCCTCCGGGTGATGATGATCGACCCCTTTATTTATCAATCCTCAGTGTATCTCGACACCCGCGAGTCCGGTGCGGACTACATGCGTTTTTACGAACTCGCTTTCGATTTCAAACCGCAGCTCAGCCGGGCGCTTCTGATCGGGGGCGCCGGATATGGTTTTCCGCGGAGATTTGTAAATATCCGGGAGCGGGCAACGATAGATGTTGTCGAAATAGACCCCGCGATGACTACTCTTGCCAAGCGTCATTTTTATCTGCGCGATGATCCGAGGATCAGATCGGTCCACGCCGACGGAAGGATATTTCTGAATAAAGCGGAACGCAGCATCTATGATGCGGTGTTTGTGGACGCATTTAATTCTCTTTTTAGTGTGCCGTTTCATCTGACCACACTCGAGGCGGTACAAAAGATAAGGAGGACGCTTAAACAGGACGGGGTCGTTCTCGTCAATATCGGGACAGCGCTTGAAGGCGAGGGCAGCCGTTTCCTGGATGCGGAGGCGGCGACCTATCAGGCCGTTTTTGAATACGTGGAAATCTACCGCGTCGACGTTTCCAAACCCCGTGACCGGATCCAAAACGTCATTCTCGCCGCCTCATCACGACCGCTCGTTTCGCGCAGCGCGGGCCATCGGAGGCACGGTATGTTGGATAATGCTGAAAAGGAGAGACGCCCGGCCGCGCTGATTCTGACCGATGACCTGGCGCCGGTCGAAAGAATGATATCGATCGCACAAAGCCGGTTTTCCGCAAAGCGGTAAGAATTTAGAAGAGTGCTTGTCCGAACTGTTCTGTGCCGAACGCCCCTATCCCGTTCAATCTAAAGCTAAACACGACACGATTTTCCCGCCTTTGCCCAACATCGAACGTATAGAATTGAGTACTTACCGAACAGCAATCAAACGCGTATCCAAGCGTGTACAAAGAACTGATCAAGGGAGAGTCTTTGGTTTCGCGCCTGTTCTCAAAATCAAAGAAAAGGGACGTTCCGGCATAAAAACCGTCGTTTTTGTCGCCTATAAATATTGCTGGGCTCCATTGCGCGCCGCGAAGCGTGCCCGGCTCTTTTCCA
>JAOTWT010000052.1 GCA_029862725.1 Acidobacteriota bacterium
GTCTTTCGAGGATCAGCTTGCCCGCATACTCCTTGTCGGACGCATCTGGTCTATACAAACGAACATCCCAGGTCCCGGGATCAGCGGATCTGCCGACAAGCCCCATTTTGGCGAGCGCCGGACTTAGGCCTTCGATACCAAGCCCGTCCTGGACCCAGACCTTCATAACATCTTCATAACTATGTGCTGTCTCGAATCCTCTGCCGATCTTTTTCAATTGCTCTTTATCAACGACCCTATCAAGCTGGATACTCGAAGTAAGCGGATCGACTGTTGTAATCACCCCGTTTGCGATTTCGTCCCCTTCTTTGTGAGCTTTTGCTTCAGCGGGGTACAGCGCAAACTTTGATCCTTTGGTCATACCCTGCAGCTTTCCCGCGACCAGATAGGGTTTTCCTGTCAAACCGATCTTAACCTCAACAAACTTTTGCGGAGGCAATGCCCCTTCTTCCAATATCAGATTGTCGATTTCGCTGCCTTCGATTTGCGGGTTCTGGTTATCCTGCCTCGTCGTGACGACGTCTGTCAGCCGGGAAAACAGGTCCCGGTATGTCGTGTTTTCACCCGCCTGATCGAATACTTTCGCAAGCGAATAACTAAACACTCCATAACTCCTGCCGTCTGTATCCTTCATTTCCTTTGCGGTCTGCCTTTGGCTCGCTGCCGAAATAAAAACATACTTCTGTTCGGAATCACCTCCCCGTGATCCGCCACCGCGTGTAATAAAATCGGCGGCACTGTCATCGGTCTTACCCGCAAATTTCTTGTCGATTGGCTTTCCCTTCCATTCGCCGCCGCGTGCGATGGCGTCGCCACGCGTTGCGGTACCGGAAAAACAGCTATCCAGCGTGATCGTCACATTCGAGGGCTTCTTCGCGCTCAGCTTTTCGAGCAAGACGCTGATCTCATCGTCCTTGATATTTTTTGAGCCGTCCTTTTGCGACACATAATCTGACGGTACGAGGCTTTCATCCATACCGTCGATTTCGTCGCCGTTTGTATCGGGCACCTGCTGTCCATGGCCTGAAAAATGAAAATAGACGACATCGCCGGGCTTTGTCCGATCGGTAAGCACTTTTTGAAACGTGCTTTTGATCAGTGCCCCGGTTGGTTTTACAGGTGCTATCTTCTTTCCACTAAACGAGACCTCTTCATCTGCAAGGATCGTTATGTTCTCCGGTTTGAACTTGAATTTTCTGACAAGCGTTTCGGCAAGGATCTCAACATCTCCATCTGTATGAAGATCCCACCAATCCTTGTCCTTTTCGTTGCTCCCACGATCGTATTTTGAGATTCCCACCAGTAACGCATATTTTCCGCGCTCGGCCGGAATTGGTTTCGATCTTGTCCCGTTTGCAGCTGATTCGCTTCCTGCTTCCACCGGACGGACAACTGAAATGAATGCGGCCAGAAACAGAAGTAAGATAAACGAAACAAAGATTCGATTTACCTCGGACATTTTGATTAACATTTCTTTCCCTCCTTTTGAGGCTGGTGGGTACTAAAAGCAGATTCGCTTGTTAGGCGATCATGTTTTTTTCGGGTTTTCGTTATCTCTATTTCCCCGATTGATCCGTTATCCGAGAAGACAAGCAACCCGTCATCTTCCCAAAAACATTGGACAAAACTTATAGGTCATTCCTTTTATTCTCCTTTTTGGCGCCTTTGTCAACATTTTTGCCGAACGCCATAAACGGTGCCCTACTCTCTTGTGCTCATTTGATAAAGAAAGTTACACAACGTGCAAAATTGAACGGGTTTTGTTGATCAAGACCAAAGGCCGCCAACTTCACAACAAAGAAAAAACCCGCCACCAAGCGGGTCGAAATCTGATATAAAATGACCTCTTCTTATCGTTTTTTGAGGCGGAAAACGAACTTATAGCTTTTTCCGTCATCGCCCGTTACATCAAACTCGTTGTTCTTATCGGCCGAAAGCCTTTTGGCCGCCAGGCTTACAACCACATACCTGCGTCCGGAGGCCGTCTTTGCATGCTTGACCCCGCTCCCGACCGTAATCCCGCCAAACTTCACATCAAAACTATTGGCGGCTGAATCCCTTGGAATCTGAAGTGTCACAGTAATCTGTTGAGCGGCAGTTGGAATCTCTACCGTCTTTACACCGCCCCCGCCCCTTGTTCCGGCAGATGGCGACAGGACGATACTCGCGATTACCGGCTGAGGAGGCCTATTCTGGTCCTTGCCCGGTATTAACGGCGGGACGTTTCCTTTTTCGTTCCTAAGTCTTTCCAGTTCCTTTTCGAGACGCATTCGTTCGTTGCGCTCCCGGTCGAGCTGGGTACTGAGAATGTCAGATTGCCCGCTCGAGGTTTCGAGTTCTGTCTGGATGGTTCTCTCTCGTTGCTGTACCTGAATAAGCTGTTCCTGCAAAAGCTTGCTACGGCGTTCGAGATCGGCCGTGCGGCTTTGCTGCCCCGCTTTGATCCGGGCCAACTCCCGGTTCAGACGGAAGCGGTCGTAAACCAGGAAACCGGCTCCGGCGACGATGAGAACCATAAGAGCCGCGGTCGCATACTGCAGAGTAAACATCTTGAGGGTGAAAAACTCCGATATCCGCTCCCACAGCGATGCTTTGGAATCCACATCCTGAATTGCTGTCTGCTTTTCAACGTTGATCGAACTCTCCAGGGCACTCGCGGCAGCCAGCTTTTCCTTTTTGATGAAATTCTCCAGGGCTCTAGCGTTTGCAACCTTTTCCGCTCTTTCCGGGACCCTTTCCAGGCTGTTTTCAAAACGTTGCTTATCTTCGGCGGATAACTCATTTCGGGCATAGCAATCAACGAGTTCGTTTTCGAGATCGACCAGTTCGTAAAACAATTCGTCGTTCGCAAAGAACTGCTCCTCGAGGGCCTCGAGTTCTTCGTCGCCCAATTCGCGGAAAAGAAATCTCTTCAATTCCTCTGCTTCAAATGAGTTGCTAAGCGTCATAAATTCAAAATCCTACTGCTCCCATTTATATGTGTCCGAAATCCGTAATTCGGTTACAGTTTATCCAGCTTCTGCGATGCATTCCCGGATGCACTTCTCCAAACGAATCCGCAGACGACTCGCCTTTTGCTTGAGATAATTCGTCGTAATTCCCAATTTTTCCGCAATTTTCCGTCTTGTTTCCTTTATCTTTTCACCCGGATCCGGGTCATAATAGGCAACAATCAGCCGTCTTTCATCTTCATCTTTAACGACTTCCTGCATGCATTTATTCAGGAAAGCCAGTCGCTCGTCCGAATCAACCGGAGCGGGTGCCGGAGCGGGTTCGGGGGTTTCGTCAGTCGGAATTTCCTTGTTTTTCCTCGTGTGTTCGAGCCAGACAAATCGGGAAACCTCACACGCATAGGCTGAAATATTTTCTATCTCGACCCCTTCGGTCAGCTTTTTCGCGACCCGATCAAGCGATTCATCCGCGAGAACATCGGCATGCAGATTCAGGACGCCGCGCCACAAGAAAGACCTCGTGAGTTTTTCGCGTAATTGCTCATACTTCTCACCGGCTCGCCGGCTGTCATCGTCGAGCTGATTGAGCAGTTTTTCAAAACCCTCTGCGGTTAGGTTAGACACTCAGTGAGTAATTCTCCGATTCATTGTTCTGCTTGAAAACGACGAAATAAGTGATCGATGGAACAGTAGTTAATCGGATTCCGTTTTCATCGCCCGTTTGTCTCTTTTAACAAAAGCAAATTCCCCGTCTGTACCGCTCAACCTGCCGATCTGAGGTCTAATCTCAAGACCGTCGATCTTCAGTTTGATGCCGGCGATTGTGAGCACCTCCAATTCGCCGCCGTCAGTTCTCAGCGCCTCGAGAAACGCTATGGCGAACGGCGAATGATCGCTGATCGTGCCATCACCCAGGGACACGCTGTCGTAAACCGGTCTATCACCCGACGTAATGATACTGCGGCTGCGACTTCCCATCTCCCGCTTTGCGTACCTGAATCTCGTTAATTTGTCCTGATCATAAGAGAACTGCGTTTTTACAAATCCAAAAGCAAACTGTTTGAATAGCTTCGTTCCAGCAAAAGAATTTCTATTCTCTCTTTTTTCAAACACAGTTCCCGAAGTCTTCAACATTTGTACTGGGGGTTCCCACATGGTTCCTGCATAGCAGGCATCAACCACCAACATGACATGTCCGACCTGTATTCCGTCTATTTGGTTCGTAACCTCGTCGAGAGACACGTACCGGTCCATATTCCGCCGTGTAACGGGAGGCGGCCCCGAATCGTACCCAACAAAATAACCCCCTTTTCCGTCCGACCTCGCAATTCCATGCCCCGCCAGAAAAATGAAAAGCTGATCTTCATCCGGATTTTTGAATTTGAAAGTCTTGTACTCTTCAATGGCATCGTAAATCTGATTCGTTCTCAAGTTTGACCTGACGACTACATTCTCCTCCTTAAATCCATATCGAGCAATTATTTCATTCTTTACAGCGATCACATCATTCATCGGATTCTTCAGCTCTTTCCAACAATTGCTACTGGGATTCTCTTTTCTGGTACACTCCGAATTGTCGAACTCGCGATTGGCAATGAGCAGCGCGTAGCTTTCCCCATTCCACGGAGTGTTTTGGTCGGACTTTTCTCCAATCTGTTGCACTCCGACCCTCATTTGAGGCTTTTCAATTTTGCTTGAATCAGGCTTTTCCGGAATTGGGTCTGCCTTTTCGGCAGGTTTTGTCTTACTTGACTCGGTCGATTTTGCTTCCTGTTTCACAACAGAATTAGACAGATCGAACTTTTCACCTCGAGCGATGATTCTCGGAGAAAACTTATCTCTAATTTCAGCATCATCAAACCAAACCTTATACATATAGGCTTGAAGTTCCTTAGTATTTTTAACTTTAAATTGCCCTTTCGGGCTCAAGCCGTTAATTATCGCTAAACTCAGTTTGCCATGCGGTTTACCACTGCTCTCATCCTCAAAGGCCAATTCGTCGGTCCCAATAAACAGAACATTCTCATCACGCAACGACTTAACAACCGTGTCGTTTTCCAAAAATGCATCGGTTGACGCCTCAAACCCTTTTGATGACCGGCATGAATCAACAATGATTAACTTGTTTTTTGCCCGAATCCTTCGGAAGTATTCTCTAAGCTGTAGAGTTGAGATCCCTGTTTTTTCCTGTTTTGACAAGATGGAATCACTTGCCAATAAAGTGAATGTGGCCCCAAATTCGTCGCCATTTCCAGAATAGCTGAAAACGAACAGATCGTTTGAGCTGATTTCTCTTGACAGATTATCAAGCTCCTTTAAAATCCGTTCCTTTGTTGCCTCTTCATTCAGTAACACAATTTTTTCGCCGTCAAAGCTTTCAGAGATTCCCGTTGCGTCATTCAAAGCGCCTTTCAAATTCGGTATTTCAGGGTCTTTATATTCGTTAATACCAATCGCGAGGACGAACACTTTACGTGTATTCAGCACACTGGACAAATCTGAACCATTTGGCACCCTGCCGGGTGTAGCGAAATCCCAGCCACTGACATGAATAAAAATAGTAATAAGTCCGAGAGTTGTCATTTTCCATGCTTTTTTCATCTCTCTTTCCTCCCTTGGCAACCACCGGTTTCATTCTAAAGTTGCCATTAGTCTAAGACGCCCTTCATTCAGTCGAGACAGGCGCTAACAGAGCAAATCCAGCAGGCTCGTCCGCTTCCAACCTGGATTCCTACTGCGGGTCTTCGCAAATGCGCGATTCAACTAATTGGAAATATTACTCTAATGAATGGTGGGGCAAAAGAAGCAATGGAATTCCAACCAGCGTCTTTTTGCGTATGCTTTGTTTGTACTCCCGGACGCAACTGCTGTCAATGTTTTTGACTCCGCACATTACTTGATCCAGGGCGATTTGAGATTAGCCGGGCAAACATGAGCGTCACTGCCGCGCACGATTTGTCACCAATTTAGCGGGTTATCCCTGCGGCTTCCTTCAGATTTGTAATGCCGCCTCAGGGATTCCCCCGTTCCAAGACTCATCAAACGCGAAGCATCGGCGACAACCGCCCTTGCCGCAGCTTCCTTTGAGCGACGCTGTTTGTCTGTGCAGAAATAACCAAACTGCACGTCAGCAGGGTCAAAAGTATGAGGACCGTTCTTCCTCTAATTTGTTTCTTGGCTCGATAGACTCAGCTTGTTTTTCCCAAAACCCTCCCGGTTTCTCATTTCCGGTTTCATTTCCAGTTGCCAAAAAGGACGAACGGCGACCAAAAATAAGGATGGGCATATGGCTTTTCTTGATCAACCACAAACGGCGGGGCATTCGAATTATTCGTTCCTATGACGGCTACCTCAGCCCGGTCCGAACCGCTTTTCGCGGCCGTCCTTATTTTTCCTTCTATCATCTTTAACTGCGCCTTTCTCAACGCTTCGGCATTGCCGAGCTTCGGGTTCGTTTCGAGTATCCGGTAGAACTCCGTCATTAGTAGCCCGGTCGAATCGTCAGCCACCGCCCAGAGCGCCGCGGGGACGGTCTTCGCTCCCTGTTTTTGTGCCAGCGCTCCGAAGCCTTCGATTTCTACGCCGGTTGAATTACTCCCCGAGGTCATCGCCGTGTTACACGCAGAGAGCGTCAGCAGTTCGATATTATCAAGCCGTGTTTTTTTCAAACTGTCGAGCGAAAAGCGCCGTTCCGTCCCGCCGCCGAGCAGCAAATAGGAATCGGTTTCATTGCCTGCGTTAAGCGAAAAATGCGAGGCGATGTGGACTATTGCCGTCTTACCCAAATTGTTTTGAAATCGGTCAAGCGTAAATTCCTCATCCGGCAGCATCAGGCCGTCAAATACGCCGTTTACCTTAAATGCATCGCAAAACTCGCTTTTCTTCGGGTCTTTCACAACATTACACAACTCCTGTGGCACGGCGGGAAGTGCACTAAAACTTCCGAACGGCTTGGACACGCCGACTCCGAAAGCGAGCCATTCTTGGCGGTCGGCATTGGCTGCCCGGTCTAGCTTGTCGCGGCTCGCGAGTGTCAGCACTGCGTTGCTGTAGCGCTGGACCAGATATTTTTCGCCGTCCCAAAGTGCCGGCATAGGCACATAGCGGAGTGTGCCGTCCAGAGACCAGACAATCGTATCCGCTTTGATATTCTCCAAATCCTTTTTTAGGGCGGCGGGAAACAGTTTGTCATACAGCTTTTTGCCCAGAGGACGCGGGTCGAGTACCGGATTCTTAACGGCGTCACGAAACTCGGCAACCAGTTTATTGAGGTCAGCGGCTTTGACCTCAACGGTGTGCGCTTTCTGGATGTCCGATGTGGTGACGATCAGATTGAGACGGTCCTCACCAACGATGGTCGAAATGATTACGGTTCGAGGCTGATTGAGTTTCTTAAGGAGCCCCTGCATATCCGATTCGACCACCGCAACACGTTTATCGTTATTGCTGAACTTAACCTTCAGATCGTCCAGATATTTGTTAAATACCGTAACCGCAGCATCATATTTCGCTTTGAGTGTGTCGTATTGCTCTTGGTCTTGGGCAGGAAGCGATTCGCCGAGCGGCAGGGCGTTCTTTTTCTTCTCCAGGAACCCTAATTCCTCCGCTGTCCGCGTGATCTCGCCCGAAAACTTTTCGTAATCCTCAAAAGCCTTCTTCTCATCCGCGGAGAGCGAGATGCGTCCCTTCAAATCAGCCGCAACCGTATCGTCGCGGCGCAAATATGAAAGATACTCTTCTTCCTTGAGCATCGCGAGGACCTCTTCGGCTTCGGCGATCCGCCCCTGCGCAATGAGAATACCGGCGAGACGGCGGTAGGTGGATTCGACGGACTTGAGATAAGTTTTTTGAGTTTCTTTCTCCAATCCCACTATCGCCTGACGCAATTCCTGATATCTATTGACCGACTGCTTGCCGTATACAACCGCCAGGCTCGGGTAATTCAGACCCTGCCAATAAAACATCAACCAGTCGAGAGTAGCGGCTTCACTGCTTCTGTCCCCTACCGCCTTAAAGAGCGTCAATGAGTTACCAAAGCATTCAAGTGCTTTTTGGTTCTCGCCCAGATATTTGTAGACTGCACCGATGCTTTTGAGCACCGTCGCTTCACCGGTTTTGTCTCCGGTCGACTTAAAAAGCGGCAATGCGAGATTGTAAAATTCAAGTGCTTTTTGTTTTTCGCCTAATGAAGAATAGACAGTGCCGATGTTTATGAGCGCCGCCGCTTCCCTGTTTCTATTTCCGATCGACTTCGAGAGCGTCAATGCGAGATTGTAGAATTCAAGTGCTTTTTCATTCTCGTGTAAATCATAATAGACCAGGCCGATGTTGTTGAGGGTCGTCGCTTCGGCGCTTTTGTCTCCGACCGCCTTCAAGAGCGGCAAAGCTCTACCAAAAAATTCAGTTGCTTTTTGGTTCTCACCTAATGACCAATAGACCATCCCTATGTTGTTGAGCGTCGTCGCTTCGCCGGCTCTGTTTCCGATGGCTCTATAGAGCGGCAGCGTCAGATTGTAAAATTCAAGTGCTTTTTGGTTCTCGCCGAGTGACCCGTAGACTTTTCCGATGTTATTTAGCGCTGTCGCTTCACCGCTTTTGTCTCCGGTCGCCTTAAAAAGCGGCAAGGCTTCAACAAAAAATTCAAGTGCTTTCTGTTTGTTTCCTATTGAAGAATAGGTTTCACCAATGTTGTTGAGCGTCAACGCTTCACCGCCTTTGTTTCCAACGGCTTTATGGAGCGGCAGAGCCATATCGTAAAACTCAAATGCTTTCTCGGTCTCCCCCCATGAAGAATAGACCAACCCTATGTTGCTGAGCGTCGTCGCCTCACCGCTCTTGTCCCCGATCGTCTTTAATATCGGAAGTGCCTGACTGTAAAATTCAAGCGCTTTTTGTTTCTCACCTAGCGACCAATATACCAACCCCATATTGTTGAGCGAGGTAGCTTCACCGCTTCTGTTTCCGATGGATTTATGGAGCTGCAATGCCAGACTGTAGGATTCAAGTGCTTTTTGTTTCTCCCCTATTGAATAATTGATATTCCCCAGTCCGCCCAGACAATATGCTTCAAAGAGCTTGTTTCCAATTTCTTGATAGGTCCGCCGTGCCTCTTCAAATTTGAGCAAAGAAGCCTGCAACGATTCTGCCGTTCCTTTTTGTCCCAGTGTCATGGCTTCACGAAAAATCGAATCAGCCTTCTCTTGCTTTTCCTCATTGCTCAACGCTTGTCCCAAGCCGATGTTTTGGAATGACACAATCAGCAAAACCAAACAGATCATTCGGAACAGCCGACATTTGATATTGAAATTTGGAATTCTCACAAAATCACTCTCTTAATTCGATTTGCCCCTTGTTTCCCTTGTTCCAGGATAAATGCGGGGCTTTTATATTCTTCCACATCTCGTGGGAATGTATTTTCAATCAAAATAACAGCAAGACTAAGAATGGTAAATGAAATTATGATTTCAGACATCAGGCTCCCGAGCCCGACGATTCAGCAATTCCCTAATCATCACTACTCCACTTCTAAGTGGCTCACCAGCGAAAAGAGTTACATAACTTCGAACAGAGTTTTGGAGTGCCTTATTCAGGCTTTGGCCGTGCAATTTCAGATCAATCGATATCGAAAGATCTCGGTTTGTCGGAAGGAACGCGGTTTTTGATAAGAACGTATCATTGCTTGCATGGGTTTGTACTATTGATGTTTACCTGTTGAAAATGACCCGTCCTTTTTTATAAATATCTTGTCGAGCAAGACACTTAATAAAAAAGGCGGGCCGTTGAATCGAGATAATCGTGTTCGATTACTCGCTCCAATTGTTAAGCATTGATCGAATTGCCGACCTCGGCAGCTCCGTCCAGAAGTGCATTGTAATCTGCGCCCGCGAAAGCTGTTTGAGAAACATAACCCGCCAAACTCTGCATTGAACCAATGACTGCTTCGGGTGTTCCTGCAGGGGCAACTTTAATCAATGACTGAATGGTTGCCAGGCTTTGCTTGATTGCCGCGTCGTCCTGCAAATATACATCTACAAAAAGATTTGTAACCGTTACGCCAGCTGTAAAATACCAATGTTGTTCCTTGTTGAGGCGTGCCGAATACGACTTTGATGCACCAAGCAGATCCTCGCCAATTTGCGCTGAACTCGCGGTACCGCGAACCACCGATCTCAATGTGTTTTGCAGAACAGCGGCTTCGGGCTCTCCTTCAAGTGAATCGATCAAATAAACGAGGTCGACGATAGTCAGCTCCAGGGCACCGTCGTTTCTGCCGAGTTGCCCTGAACTCAGGACCGCCCACATAAAGTTTGTGCCGATATTAAAGTTGGCTTGATTGTTCGCCGATACAGATTCGCCCTTAGCCCTTCGAATCGTCCTGGCTCGCGAAACTTGCGTCTTCGCATTCGGCCTTGCCTGGCTGCGAGCCTTTTCAAAGGTTGTGTAATCGCCTTTTGGATTTACGGAAACTGCTTGTGCAAAAACCGCTCCGGTTAATATGATTGCCAATCCCATGACTACCGCTAATCTGCTGGATATTCTAATAATTTCGTTTTTCATCGTTCTAATTTCTCCTCTAAATTTATGTTTTGTAGTTCGCTTTTCAGCGTGTTCACTTACATGTGTCGGAGAAATCAAAACGGTTACAAGTGACGCGATCTTTGGAAGAAAAAAACGGGTTGGACCGTTCCAGGATAGGCGCAACTTACTGGCTTTGGGCTATATCGTGCAAATTTTGTGTTTGTTCGGTGGGTTGCATTCGAGACCATACTAAAGATTGGGGCCCTTGGTCTAAATGCGGCAAGAAGCTTTCTGCGTATCAATCAGCGCTTTCTTTTGAGTCACTCTACACGCAACTCATTTCGGCAAACTCAACAGCAGCGAGTCCTTCTTATCCCTTCTGAAATCGAAGATACCGGGTCTTTGTTGTCTGATGACTACTTTCGGGCAGCTTTCTCCGATGCACTGTGATCCGACGTTCTTGAATGTCCCGTCCTTGATACCGTCATATAGTTCCGGGACTCTCTTCTCGCTGTAGTTGAGCCATTCCCTTATAAAGAGCTCGTTCTTTTCAGGCTCTTCCGTGTTGGCGAGTTTCTTCTCTATGCCGTCCGTGATGAGTGCGTAGCTTAGGAGGCCCTGTTTTAACGATCCGACCTCGAGAGCGACGTCGTCGGCCTGCGTCGCCGCCACTATCCTCATCCCCTTGTCATAGGCGAGCTGCCCGAGCCCGCGGCTTCCCATCGGCCCCGGCTTAAAGCCCGATCCCTGAACGGAGGCAGCCGAGTGGCAGGCGTCCACTATCATCAGCATCTCTTTTGCCGTAATGTCTCTCATCCAAAGCGAGAGCTCG
>JAOTWT010000527.1 GCA_029862725.1 Acidobacteriota bacterium
GATTGCATTAAATCGTCGACCTTGGTGCCGGCATAAAACAAAATTGCATGCTTGAAATGCATTGGGCTGGAGGGTAAAATTCCTCCAGCCTTTTATTATGCGCTTCAAACTTGTATCGGAACATCAGCCGACGGGAGACCAGCCGCAGGCGATCGAGCAACTCGTTGCGGGACTCAATTCGAATGAACGCGATCAGGTTCTGCTCGGTATTACCGGGAGCGGAAAGACCTTTACGATCGCGAACTTGATCGACCGGGTCGACCGGCCGACCCTTGTGATCGCCCATAACAAAACGCTGGCGGCGCAGCTTTACCAGGAATTCAAGGGATTCTTTCCGGAAAACGCTGTCGAGTATTTTGTTTCTTATTACGACTATTACCAGCCCGAAGCCTATGTTCCGGCAGCCGATCTGTACATCGAAAAGGAAGCGACCATAAACGAGGAAATTGACCGCCTCAGGCTTTCGGCGACCCGGGCGCTTTTTGAAAGACGCGATGTGATAGTTGTCGCCTCAGTGTCGTGTATTTACGGACTCGGCGATCCGGATGCGTACTACGGGATGGTTGCATTCGTCGAGAAGGGTCAGGAATTGTCGCGTGACGATCTGCTGAAGCGGCTTGTCGAACTCCAATATGAAAGATCCGAAATCGTATTCGACCGTGGAAATTTCCGCGTCCGAGGCGACATTGTCGAGGTATACCCGAGTTACCAGGACGAGGCTTACAGGATCGAGTTCTGGGGCGACGAAATCGATGGTGTTTATACGATCGATCCATTACTCGGCGAAGTGCTTCATAAACACGAGACACGGTTGCCGATCTACCCGAAATCTCACTACGTGATGTCGCGGCCGACAATACGGCGTGCGATCAAGACGATCAAAGAAGAGCTCGTCTGGTGGGAAGAGGAACTGATCAAACAGGGCAAACTGGTCGAATCTCAAAGGCTACACCAACGCACGATGTACGATCTCGAGATGATCAAAGAAATGGGCTTTTGTCACGGGATCGAGAACTATTCGCGACACCTGACGGGGAAAAAGGCCGGCGAGCCGCCCCCGACGCTTCTTCATTACCTTCCCGACGACACGATTATCGTGATCGACGAGTCCCACCAGACCGTTCCGCAGATCGGGGCGATGTTTAAGGGCGATCAGTCGCGAAAAGGGACGCTGGTCGATTACGGCTTCCGTCTTCCGTCGGCAAAGGACAACCGCCCTCTAAATTTTGACGAATTCAACGAGCTGGCGAAGCAGTTGATCTATGTTTCAGCGACGCCCGGCGATTACGAGCTCGAGAAAACCGAAGGCGAGGTCACCGAGCAGATCATACGCCCGACGGGTCTCCTGGACCCAAGAATAGAAGTACGGCCCGTAAAAGGGCAGATCGACGATCTTTTGGAAGAATGCCGCAAAAGGGCCGAACGTGATGAACGGGTGCTCGTAACGACGCTTACAAAGCGAATGGCCGAGAACCTTGCGGAGTATTTTTCAGAGGTTGGCGTCAAGGTCAATTATCTGCATTCCGACATACACACCCTCGAACGGATCAAGGTGCTTCGTGATCTACGTCGCGGCGAGTTTGATGTACTCGTTGGAATCAACCTCCTCCGCGAGGGGCTCGATCTCCCCGAAGTATCGCTGGTAGCAATCCTCGACGCGGATAAAGAGGGGTTCCTGCGCTCGGAAAAGAGCCTTATCCAGACCATCGGGCGTGCCGCGCGTAACGCCGAAGGCCTCGCGATCCTCTACGCCGACAAAATTACAAGGTCGATGAACGTAGCGATCGAAGAAACAAAGCGGCGGCGTTCGATACAGGAGGAATATAACCGCGAGCACGGGATCGAACCCAAGACCATTGTAAAACCGGTCGATGCGACGCTTGTCACTGCGTACGAGGCCGACTATTTTAAGATTCCGCTTGAACTGGACAAGTATGAGGAGTACTCCCCCAAACAACTCCGTGAGATGGTGGTCGGCCTTGAGCACGAAATGCGTGACGCCGCAAAAGAGAGGAAATTCGAACATGCCGCGGAATTGCGCGACAAGATCAAGTACTTGCGCGAAAGGCAGATCGAATTGGGTTGAGAATTGAGTACGGCGTACTGAGTACTGAGAACTCTGACCCCTGACCCCTGAACTCTGAACCCTGACCTCTGAACCCTGAACCCTGAACATTGAACTTTGAATTTTGAACTCTGAACTCTGAACTTTGAATTCTGAACTTTGAACCCTGAACCCTGAACGCTGAACTCTGAACCCTGACCCCTGAACTCTGAACCTTAAACCCCTGGCCCCGACCCTGTATCCTGAATCCTGAATCCTGTATTCTTATCTGAGGATGCAGACCAAGACCGAAAAGGAACAGATTGTCGATTACCTGCGGGATGCGAGCAACATGCGCGGCGGACACGCCGAAAAGCTGCTCGTGCCTGAAAGCGAGGCCGAAGTGTCGGAAGTTTTGCGCGAAGCCTTTGAGCGCGGGACGCCGGTAACTGTCAGCGGTGCAAGGACCGGAACGGTCGGCGGTGCGGTGCCGATGGGTGGCTGGATACTATC
>JAOTWT010000053.1 GCA_029862725.1 Acidobacteriota bacterium
GCTAGAACAACCATATTTCCTCGAACCTAGTGAATGTCTGCACTTCGCAAAATACCCCCTGGGGAGGGTTTTACGTAGTTACAAAAGACAAAAGAATATCATGGCACTTTTGGAGGGTCAAGCACCCCTTTACCTTTGTCAAACCGCCAGATTTGCGGGCCGAAACGCATATCTCAACAAACCCGCTTGACACTCTTTCAGGACACCAATTAGTGTTACTAATCCGTTCTCGGATCAAACAATTCCGGAGGCGAATCCGTTCTGGTGAACGGCTCGGTCTTCAAAACCGATAGTGAGACTGCGAAAGTATGCTCAGGTGGGTTCGATTCCCACACGTCTCCGCCAATTCACAACCAGCGATGCCCCCTTCCCGGGCTGTGCGCCGTTATCTCTGACCCGCCACACCCAACTGAGCCTCTCCTTTTCAAATAAATTCTTGGGAATTCGGGATAGCGGTGATATGATTTTCGGCACTGAAACTTGTTATCGGTTATCTCACGGGTTCTCACGCCCAACCGGAATCCCTCATGCGTTTCGTGACCTTTTCGCCACTTTCACTCGAATCAGCCGTGCGGCGGACTTTTCCTTGCTGGCCTCCGTTCTTGTCGTTTTCGGCACAAACTTGGTCGATCTATATATGTATTGAAAGCTCATCGCCGGCCGCTTGGACAGGATTCACACATTCCGGGCCCGCAGCCAGTGTTTGCGCGGCGCGCCCCTTCTCACAAAAAAATGAAAAACTGGATCTCCCTAAATATGACTCCCGGCATCGGGCCGCGGAAAGCAACTCAACTATTGGAATCATTTGGTTCGGTCGACCGGGTCTTCGGTGCGCTTCGAAGCGAACTCGAAGCAGTCCGCCTCCGACCCGAGTCGATTCAGAGCCTCCTGCAAAAGGAATTTCACGAACGGGCCGAAAAGGAAATCGAACGCATTAACGCAATCGGCGGCGAGATCCTAATCCTGGACGACGGCGTCTATCCTGCGCTGCTGCGTGAAATATCGGATCCGCCGATCGTGCTTTATGTTATCGGCAACTGGCTTGAGTGCTTCGAGTCGCCGTGTGTGGGAATCGTCGGTTCGAGGCGCTGCTCGACCTACGGCCGCAATACGGCTGAGATGCTCGGGCGCGATCTCGCCGAACGCGGGATCACCGTAGTCTCAGGATTTGCACGCGGAATCGACTCTTCCGCGCACAAAGGTGCGGTCGAAGCCAACGGAAAGACGATCGCCGTATTCGGGACCGGGCTCGATCGCATCTACCCCAAAGAAAACGAGCGGCTGAAGGGCGAAATACTCGAATCCGGAGGAGCCGTCGTCACCCAGTTTCCTCTCGGCACCCCGCCGCTTCGCGACAATTTTCCGTACCGGAACAGAATCATAAGCGGGCTGAGCATCGGTCTGCTCGTGATCGAAGCGTCCGAAAAAAGCGGGTCGCTGATTACCGCCCGGCTCGCCGCGGAACAAGACCGCGAGGTGCTCGCCGTACCCGGCAATATCACTTCCAAGACATCCTTCGGAACGAACTATCTGATCAAATCGGGAGCGAAGCTGGTTCAGCACTGGCAGGATGTTGTCGCGGAATTCCCGGCCGAAATCGGCGCGCGTCTACTGCCCCCCGGGATCGACCCGCCTTCGATCTTGGAGACGACCCAGCCTGATGGGCTTACGCGGCATGAATTGAAGATCCTCGAACTCATACGCCCTGATGAGAATCTGCATATCGACGATATATTTGAATCGACCGGCTTGTCTTTTGGGGATGTCAATCAGGCTCTCGTCGCATTGGATTTGAAGGAGCTGATTCATGTGCTGCCCGGCAATCATTACGCCAGAAAGCTTAAATAAACCCGGGTTAAACGCCCCGCAGTGAGGACGAAGCACCGTCCGTCGGCGTCCGTTGAGACGCTTTGGCACGACGGGAAATCCAATGCTGTGCAACTAAAGACAGGGCCAACTCATCGGTGATTGAAATCGAGTTCGGCTGTCTCGTAAATTCCGAAGGCAAAATTTGACATCCGATTTTTTTAGTTTATAACTGTCAGGCACGTCCATAATCCGACGAGTTCTGATTTGAAACCATGGACGCACACTAACTGATGAGTAAGAACCTTGTAATAGTAGAATCGCCTGCAAAAGCGAAAACGATAAATAAATACCTTGGAAGCGACTATACCGTGATGGCCTCAATCGGGCATATCAAGGACCTTCCTACAAAAGAACTTGGAGTGGACGTCGAAAACGGTTTTGAACCCACCTATGTCGTAATACCGGATAAGAAAAAGCGCAATAATAAGAAGACGGTGGCAGCACTCCGCAAGGCAGCCAAGGCATCTGATGCGATCTATCTCGCAGCTGACCCCGACAGGGAAGGGGAGGCAATTTGTCAGCACCTCGCCGAGGAATTAACAAAAAGGAATAAGAAGCCGCTCTATCGCGTGATGTTCAACGAGATCACGAAACAGGCTGTCAACGACGCCTTCAAACATCCGACAGAAGTAGACAAGAACCTTGTTGACGCCCAACAGGCACGTCGCGTCCTCGACCGGCTGGTCGGTTACAAAGTCTCACCGATCCTTTGGAAAACAATAGGTGGGCGCCTTTCCGCGGGTCGTGTTCAGACTGTCGCTGTGCGCTTGATTGTTGAGCGCGAAAGGGAGATCGAAGCATTCGTCAAAACCGAATACTGGTCAATCGTTGCGAATCTTGCAGCCAGCCTCCCGCCGAACTTTGACGCGAAGCTGCGAAAGATTGGAGACAAGATCCTAAAGGTCGGTAAGTTCGGGGAAGATCTGAAGAAGACGGAAGTCCATATCGATTCCGCTGACGAAGCGGGAAAGATCGTCGAGGAAGCAAGATCCGAAGACTTTGTCATCGACTCGGTAACAAGGAAAGAAAGGAAGCGAAACCCGACGCCCCCGTTTATCACTTCGAAACTTCAGCAGGATGCCGCGCGGCGCTACGGGTTCTCGGTCAAGAAGACGATGACGCTCGCCCAGCGGCTTTATGAAGGGAAAGAGATCGGTTCCGAAGGCGCCGTCGGTTTGATTACCTATATGAGGACTGACTCGACTCGTGTTTCGGACACCGCGCTTGATAGTGCGAGAGGCTTTATCCATGAGAATTACGGGGACAAATACCTTCCCGCAAAAGCGAGGCAATTCAAGTCGAAAAAAGACTCGCAGGACGCACACGAGGCGATCCGACCGACGGATGCCTCGCGGACTCCCGATGCCATGAAGAAGTTCCTCGCTCCGGATGAACTAAAACTCTACACGTTGATCTGGCAGAGATTTGTCGCTTCGCAAATGACTCCTGCCGTATTTGACCGGACGACGATCGATATCAACGCGGGCCGCTTGACGTTCCGTGCGACCGGCTCGATTCAAAAGTTCGACGGCTTCTTGAAAATATACCAGGAGGCCCGAAGCAGTTCCGATAAGGAAGAAGATGCGGACCTCGAATTGCCGGATGTCGAAAAAGGCCAGATCTTAAAACTGAACGAGATAAATCCTAATCAGCATTTTACCGATCCTCCGCCAAGATATTCCGAAGCGAGCCTCGTAAAAGCGCTGGAAGAAAAGGGAATAGGAAGACCCTCGACCTATGCTGCGATCATGACGACGATCCAAACGCGCGAGTATGTCGAAAAGATCGAAGCGCGGTTTCACCCGACGGCGATGGGAACCACCGTCAACGATCTTTTGATCGAGAATTTCGACGACTTGTTTAACACCGAATACACGGCTCGCATGGAAGACCGCCTGGATGAGATTGAAGACGGCAAGCTGGACTGGAGAGAGGCTTTGAGCGGTTTTTATGAGCGCTTTGCAAAGGACCTGACGAAGGCCGAAGAACACATTAAAGGTAAAAAGAAACAGGCTATCCCGACCGATGAGAAATGTGAAAAATGCGACTCCGGAATGGTCATAAAGTTTGGCAGGTATGGACAATTCCTCGCCTGCGAGACCTATCCCGAATGTAAGAATACCCGTGAGATCAAAAAACGCGGGGACAGCGAAAACGGCGAAAACGGGGAGACCGGGGAGGTTCCCGAATGCGAACTCTGCGGAAGAGAGATGGCGCTCAAACGCGGGCGGTTCGGAGCATTTTACGGGTGTACTGGTTATCCGGATTGTAAGAATATCCGGAAAATCGCCAAGGGAGATCAGAAGCCCGTCGCACCACCCGTAGAACTCGACGAGGAATGCCCAAAAGACGGAGCAAAACTCGTCAGACGCGAGGGACGCTTCGGACCTTTTGTTTCATGTTCGAATTACCCCAAGTGCAAATACATACAGCAGGAAAAGATAGGTATGGACTGCACCAGGGAAGAATGCAAGGGCGATATCGTGATCAAGAAATCTCGGCGCGGAAAGGTGTTTTACGGATGCAGTGAATACCCGGACTGCGACGTCGTTTTTTGGAACAAACCGATTCAGCAACCGTGTCCGGAGTGCGGCGCGCCCGTCGTCCTCGAAAAAACGACAAAGCGTCATGGAACGGAACGATATTGCCAAAGCGATGATTGCGAATACAAGATTGGGGTCGATCCGCCAATTCCGGAGACCGAGTCGGCTCCGGCCGCTGAAACTTCTTGACACGGACCGGCGTTTGTTTCTCTATGAATGAGAAATCTCATTTCCTGAAAGCGCTTTTGAAGAACCCGCTGGGTGTCGGTGCGGTCACTCCCAGTTCAAAAAAGCTTGCTGAACTGATGGTCGCCGGGATCGAACCGGGGCACGACGCACTGCTTTTGGAACTCGGAGTCGGCACCGGGGCGCTGACGTCCGCAATTTCGGATATCCTGCCGGACGCGAGTTGTTACCTGGGAATCGAGATTGACGAAAAACTCGTTGGGTTTGTCCGCGAAAAATTTCCAGATTTAAATATCCTTACCGCAGATGCCTGTACGGCTTCCGATCTTCATTTGAAACTGGCGCTCGGGAATGTTCGATACATACTCTCCGGCATTCCGTTCGTCTCCCTCCCCAAAAAAGTCTGCGAAAACATACTGTGCGAGGTCGACGCCTTTATGGACAAAGGGAGTCTTTTTAGAACATTCCAGTATATTCACGGTTTTTATACCCCGCCGGCGATCCGCTTGCGGGAGCGCATGAACCGGCGTTATGGCCCTGTAGAAACGAGTCCGGTTGTTCTCAACAATCTCCCGCCGGCCATAACCCTCACTTGGAAAACCTTATGACTGGTACCGCGCATCCGCCGAAGCGGCTTGGTTGCGGACCTGCATACTGGTTTTGTGATATAAATAATCGAAATCAATACATTTTAGAAGGAGATTCGTGATGTTACGAAAAAGATCGGCAGCAGTTTTATTGATTCTGGCCCTGCTCTTCCCGACGGCGGTTTTTGCACGGACTAGCTCCGAAATCTACCGGGCACCCGCCGAGGATCTTGAAAAGATTAAGGCTGAGGGTATGGAAAACTCGAAAGTAATGAATACTTTGAGTTACCTGACCGACGTAATCGGCGGACGGCTGACAAACTCGCCCAATATGAAAAGGGCAAATGAATGGACGCGCGACACGATGGCCGGCTGGGGCATGAAAAATGCACATCTCGAAGCCTGGGGCCCTTTCGGGCGCGGTTGGTCGTTGAAGTCGTTTTCGGCTCAGGTCGTGACACCCAACGCTCTCCCGGTCATTGCCTTCCCAAAGGCGTGGACACCCAGCACACCGGGTACTGTCACGGGGAAGGTCGTCAAACTCGATTATGAGGACGAAGCGGGCCTTGAGAAATATCGCGGAACCCTGAAGGGTGCAATTGTTTTTGTCTCCGGAGAGCGTCCGTTGAAGCCCGACTTTGAAGGCATGGCCCGCCGTTATACGGATGCCGAACTACTCGCAATGGCCAACGCACCGGATCCCTCGACGCTTGGACGCGCACCGCGGCAGGGCAATTTTCGGGATCGGATTCAGGACATTCTGAAGTCTCGGGCCTTGATGATCAAAGCCCTCAATATGCTTGTCGAAGAAGGCGCCGCGGTAATGGTCGACAACAGTTCCAAGGGTTCAGGCGGGACCGTCTTCGTTTCGGGTGCCGCGGTTGGCGGCGAACCGCCGAAATCGATCGAGGACATTTTTGGCGGTGGAAGCAACTCTGCATACACGATCGGTGCCGAGAAAAATATGATTCCGCAAATGACGATGTCATCGGAGAATTACAACCAGATCGTTCGTATGCTGAAACACGGTGAAACGGTCGAGATGGCGGTAAACATTGACGCCCGGTACCATGACGAAGATCTCATGGGGTACAATACGATCGCCGAAATTCCCGGTTCAGATCCGAATTTGAAGGACGAAGTGGTTATGCTCGGGGCGCATCTGGACTCGTGGCACGCCTCGGGCGGAGCCACCGACAACGGAGCCGGTTCAGCCGTCGCGATGGAAGCAGCACGTATAATTCTCGCAGCGGGTTTGAAGCCCCGGCGTACAATTCGCGTTGGCTTGTGGAGTGGCGAGGAACAGGGACTCAACGGATCGAGGGAGTACGTTGCAAAGCATTTTGGTGAAATGAAGGGCGGGGGAAGATTCGCGGCGCTTCTGGGCCAGAAAGGCGAACTGACGACTAGGCCGGAGTATGAGAAATTCTCGGCCTATTACAATATGGACAACGGGACGGGTCAATTCCGCGGGGTTTATCTGCAGGGCAACGCGGCGGTCGCTGACATCTTTCGCGCGTGGCTGTTTCCGTTTAACGAGATGGGCGCATCGACTGTGACAATAAACAATACCGGCGGCACCGACCACCTTTCATTCGACGCGATCGGGCTCCCCGGTTTTCAGTTTATCCAGGATCCGGTCGAATACAGCCCCGTCACTCATCACTCGAATCAGGATAACTTTGACCGTATCCTCGAAAAGGACCTTCGTATCAATTCGACGATCATGGCGGCTTTTGTTTACCAGACGGCGATGATGGACCAGAAAATTCCTCGTAAACCGATGTAATAATTGTGTTTATCGACTTCGAAACGGCAACTTGAGGGTTGCCGTTTTTTTTTAAAACAGGAGAAATTGAAGCGGTTGAGGCTCTGGAAAACGCGTTCAAATCGACACTCGACCGGCTCGAAAAGCTCTCGCCGAAACCCGTGCTCGCATAGGTTAAGCAAAACCAAGGGATCTCAGTTTTTCCATCGTGACCCCTTCTCGATTGCTGTCCTTTTCCGTCTTATGCGTCAGGAGCCTTTCGACGTACTTTGCAATGATATCGACCTCAAGATTTACTGGAGCCCCCGGTTCGAGCTTAGAGAAGTTGGTCACGTCCCAGGTTTTTGGAATCACGGCGATGTCGAACTCGCTATCGCGCAACGCAGCGATCGTAAGCGAAACGCCTTCAACGGTTATCGATCCTTTATAAACCAGGTAACGGGAAAGCTCTTTGGAAAAAGAGACCGTTACCGTCCAAAAATCACCGGTCTGAACTGCGCTTTCAAATCTGCCCCTGCCATCGACGTGTCCCTGAACGATATGACCGCCAAGCCGGGTTGTCGGCGTAACAGCCCTTTCCAGATTTACAGGCGAACCAACCAGGAGGCCGCCGAGCGTCGAACGGTCAAGGGTTTCTTGCGAAAGATCGGCTTCAAAACCAACGGCGGTGATATTCAGGGCCGTCAGGCAGACTCCGTTGACTGCGATCGACTCTCCATCGAGCGCTCCTTCTACGACTTTTTCGGCCGCAAAGGCAAGCCTCGCACCCGATTCACATTCGGTGACGGTAACGACACTACCGAGTTCCTCGATTATTCCAGTAAACATTTTCCTTCCCTCTATCGAAAAAGCAGCAAGAGTATGTGTGCTCTCAGGCCGCGGATTCCGCCGCATCGCCGATCACACTCTCTAGCCACATATTTGAGAGCTTCTCCTGGATCGAATTGGCACGCAGCCTGTCGTTCAGGTTCTTGAAGTCCACAAAGTCAAGATTCTGGTCCTGGTTAAAGCATGAAAAAACAAACACTTCCTCGCCGGTATGCGGGTTGACGTGGCGTTGGAGGCACTGCGCACATACCTCCTTCATCATGCACTGCATAGGAGAGTTTATCGAACCGATCGCGGTATGTTTCTCTTTAAGATAGGGCTGAAGCGATGAGTACCTCGCTTCCTTTACACCATTCATCATACGGTCGGAACCAATCGCAATGATCCGGTCGACTTCCTGTAAATTGACTGTCTGTTCCCCGAGTTCGCCTTTCGCATAGGCGATCATTGCCTCGACAATGTTACCGCGAAAGTGCGCATCCTGTGCGCGCCGGGGTTCAATCTCGACACCAAAGTCCGTCGCCCAAATAACCTGGTCGGTGTTGTTCTCGATTTCTTCCCGTTTGAAAAGGTCGGCACCGTCCTTGTACCCGGCAAAATAAATTACCTTGTTGTCGTTCTTGCGGAGCGCATTCGCAATCGAAAAGAGGACCGCGTTTCCAAGTCCACCGCCGGCAAGCATGATCGTCTCGTTTTTCGGTATCTCGGTCGGCGTCCCGGTCGGGCCCATCACGATCACCTCTTCACCTGCCTTCAAAAACTGGCAAAGTCTTGAAGAGGTCCCCATTTCGAGAACGATCATCGAAAGAAGGCCCTTTTCCTTGTCGGTCCACGCACCGGTCAGCGCCAGTCCCTCCATTACGAGGCGTTTGCCTTTGACTAACGGCGCTCTGGTCTCGAAATTCTGCAGCCTGTAAAACTGTCCGGGTTCGAACTTCTTCGCCTGCAAAGGCGCCTTTACAATAACATCGACAATCGTCGGGGTCAGGCGGTCGACCTCTACGACATAGGCCCGAAGATCCTCATCCAGGCACTCGATAAGATCGGCAAATACCTTGTCTTTTTCAACCTGCGGCAGGTTTCCCCGCTTCTCAAGCTCGGTAGCAAAAAGATCTACAACCCTCTGGTATCCGTGTTTCGCGGAAGCCATAGCCTTGACGACGTTACCCGCAAATTGCGGGTGATTGTCGCCATAGTAGGAAATGAATTTCCCGTCTTTCTCGTACGAGGTAAAAAACCCTTGCTTAGACGGTTTCGCGTGGAATTTCCCGTCTCTGTTAGCGGAAACCTCGTGCGGCTCAAAAAACTGTCTCCATTCGTCGAGCTTGAACGTACCTGGAAATTCTTTTTCGTAGATCACATTCGGCGCGGTTCCGGCGGCGACGCAAACCGTTCTCGCCGGCATCCTGACCGATTCCCCGGTCGCGTCGAATCTACCGGTTTCAGGATTGTGCCTCAGACGTTCAAAAATAAGCGCGCGTACTGCGCTATTCTCGTCAGGTACGGCTTCGGTCGGGGTCATCAATTCCACAAACTCGATGCCTTCTTCGAGGGCCTTCTGGACTTCCTCGTGATTCAAACGGTACGCCGGTGAATCCTGGATCCGCTTTCGATACACGAGCGAAACACCGCCCCACGAACGGACGAGCGAAACCAAGTCCGGAAGTTCTCCGGCTGCCTCGGCCCGGTCGCGCTCATCTTTCACAGCTTTGCCGTGGACGAGAAACTCCCCGAGGACTTTCTTCTCCTCTTCGTCGAATAGTTTCCAAATTGCCTCTTCACCAATCGATTCCGCGATGTCTTCGAATTTTTTGAGCGTCTTTTCGACCTGCACCGGATAGTAGGCAAAGAGCTCGGTTGCCGTGTCAATTCCGGTCAAACCGCCCCCGATCACGACCGCCGGAAGCCTGACCTGCAGATTCGAAAGGGTGTCTTTCTTAAAGGCGCCAGTCAGCTGCAATGCCATCAGAAAATCGGATGCCTGCCTGATTCCGCGGATCAGGTTGTTCTTCATTTTGACAATCGTGGGACGGCCGGCACCGGTCGCGATCGCGATGTGATCAAACCCGTATGCCCAGGCGTCATCTATCGTCAAAGTGCCGCCAAATCTAATACCCCCGTAAGCTCTAAAGCGTTTTCGCCGCGAAAGCATGAGCTGGAGCATCGTCAGAAAATTCTTGTCCCAGCGAACCGTGATCCCGTATTCAGAAACACCGCCGAACCCGGAAAGCACACGTTCGTCAAGATTGTCTCTTATCTCGTCAATATACTTTACGGGCCGAGGACACACCGCGCCGTTTTGACCCGTGAAATCCTCTGCCATCGGCTCGATCTTCAGCCCATCCATGCCGACGACGCCAAAACCCTCGTTCAAAAGGTAATGGGCCAGAGTGTAGCCGGCGGGTCCGAGTCCGATTACCAGTACGTTCTTGCCGTTATACGGAAGTGCATGCGGGCGCTTGGCATTGAGTGGATTCCAGCGCGTCAGGAGCGAATAGATTTCGAATCCGTATGGAAGATTGAGTACGTCCGTAAGGGTCGCCGTTTCAGCGAGCGGAATGTTGACGGGATCCTGCTTCTGAAAAATACAGCCCTTCATACAATCGTTGCAGATACGATGACCCGTTCCCGCGCACATCGGGTTGTCGATCGTAACCAGTGCCAATGAACCGATGGAGTCACCTCGTTTCTTTAGCAGATGCATTTCGGAGATCTTTTCGTCAAGAGGACACCCGGCAAGAGAAATGTTAAGGGGATTCGTCCTGACCTTGCCCTCCCGATCGTGAAGACCGGTCGAACAGGAATCCTTTTCACGTTCGTGGCAGATCAGGCAATAATCGATTTCCGCGAGGGCGTCGCGCATAGTGCCCCGATGATCGGTCAGCTTGAACCCATCGCGGCGGCGCATCGTCTCTTCAGCTCCGCGCAGTCCACCGGGAAAACTGCTTCCCTCCCGCGTTATATGAACGAGGTTTTGGTAATCGAGCGGATGCGGGGTCCGGAACGCGTACCAGGGTCTCTTGTTAGTCTTAATAAACTCTGCCGCGGACCAGATTTCGAACATCTGAAGGACCGCTTTGATCTGGATCACCTTACCGGTGCCTTCGATTTCGGTCACAAAGGCGGTGAATACTTTGCCGAACGCCTTTTCAGCGAGACGGTCGAAAGTCTTTTCGATCTCGGCGACGGTCTTCTCGGCGGCTTTGTCCTGAACTTCGGCGGTCAACGCCTCTTCGGCGGCCAAAAGACGGGAAACGATTGTCGCGACCGCGAGTTCTTCGTCATGGACAAGAGCCTCATCAAACGAGGTATTGCGAAGCTCGCGGATCGCATGCGAGATTTCCTTGAGATTGAATCGGGCGAGCGTTTCCGGCTTGAACTTTCTGATAGCACGTCTTTGGACAAAGAACTTGTACTTCCAGATCGGGTCGTTTTTTACGATTTCGCGTTCCAACGCCTCACGCTGCTTTTCGATGTTAAAAAGGCGCGCAAT
>JAOTWT010000528.1 GCA_029862725.1 Acidobacteriota bacterium
CGACTCGGGCTTTTTGGAGCAATCCGTCAATTCGCCACCCTCAGCAAGAGGTATCTGCAAGTTCTTCTCAAAGACAGATTTAATCTCTTCATCTTATTCATTCAGGCCCCGGTGATCGCGATCCTTGTTTTCTTCGTGATGGGCGCCAACCAACCGCGTGATTTTGTTTATTTCGCACTCTCGTTGTGCGCGATCTGGTTTGGTACATCGGTTGCGGCAAGGGAGATAGTCCGGGAACGAAAAATATACGAACGCGAGCGGATGGTCAATCTCGGGATCCTCCCGTATTTGGCCTCGAAATACGTCGTGCTCGGGACGATCGTTGCCCTTCAGTGCATGCTATTGTTTCTGCCGCTAAAGTTTTTCGATTTGACCGGGTTGATGCCCATGCCAGGGGTCTTCGCCGGTATTCCGCAGTTTTTCGCCATGCTTCTTACGGCGGCAGTCGGGATCGCGCTGGGGCTTTTTGTGTCGGCGATTGTAAAGACCTCGGAAACAGCGACCAGCCTGATACCTCTGATCCTAATACCGCAGATTATATTTTCGGGATTAATTGGGCTTCCTACGGGTATTAATAAGGTAGTGGGTTTGGCGATGCCTGCCTCCTGGTCGTTTGACACGATGAAGAGATTCTCCGATCTCGATACCCTGGAACCGGAAGGTGCCTTTAAAACAGGAAAGACCGAAGGCAAAGGGCTCTATAAGAGCATCGAATCAGAGAATGATAGAATTATAGCGGAGGCGAAAGGGAATATTCGCAATTACGAAAAGGACCTGGAGAAGAAGCTTCAGGATGCGGAACGGCGGGCTGCGAATGGGGAACAGGTTAGATACACGGGTCTTCCGGACCGGCCGGAAGTCGGGGATGCCGTCAGGATTCCAGAGGATTTGAGTCCCTATATCGCATTCCTGCATCCATGGATGCATGAGTTATTAAACCCTCTCGTTTTGATTTTTATGTTTCTGGTTTTGTTTTTGGGAACGGTCTCGATACTGAAAGTACAAGATTTTGTCTAATTATGTTTTTATCTAACATCCGTTTGTGGATTTACCTTGCAATGGTCGCGCTGGTCATAACGCTTGCCGGCTGCCCCGCGGCTGAGAATTCTTCCGACGGCTCTCAAGCCGACAGGAATGAAAAAAACGAAGCGAAAAGCCGAAGTGGCTACCCGGCGGCGCCGCGAGCGATTTCGGAAACCAAACTAAAAGCGCTCGATGGAGAAGACTTTAAGATCTCCGATTACAAGGGCAAGGTCGTGCTCATCAATTTATGGGCGACCTGGTGTGCACCTTGTATCGAGGAAATGCCTCATTTTATAAAGTTGCAAAATAAATACGGAGAGGACGGCTTTGTGATGGTCGGTCTGAATTCGGATGAGGAAACCGAAGCCCAGGTTAGCAGTTTTGTAAAACAACAGAATCTGAACTATAAGATCGGCTGGGCGACCAACGAAGTCGCAGAGGAGTTTATGAAGATCTCGAAACTACCGGGCATACCACAAAGCCTTCTATTGAACAGAGACGGGGAGATGACCGGAATGTTCCGCGGTGGCGGCGCCAATGTCATCGATAAAATGGTGGAATCGGTCGACAAACTAATGGCCGAGGAATAGGAATCTCAATGCTTTCCGAAAGCCGGAATCCCGGGCACGACCACGAGTGTTTTTGAACTCGCTAAACTCACGAGTCCCGGGGCAGCGCCCTTCGGTTTATTGACGAATTTCTTTTCAGTGTAACGAACAGCCGCCTTTGACTCATTTTTCGCCTTACTGTAAAACGCTGCCAGTCGCGCGGCCTCAAGGATCGTCTGCTGGGGAATTTCTGCTCTTCCCCGGCGCCGTATGATGACATGCGAACCCGGATAATCGGCGGCATGAAACCACATGTCGAGCGAACGTGCGATCCTGAAGGTCAGGTAATCGTTGTCTTTTGAGCGTTTACCGACGAGTATCGGCAGCCCGTCTGAGGAAGTATACTCACGCGCATACTTCGAGACATCGGATTGCTTTGATTTGAATTTCGACTTCCTGCCCTTTTTCTTTGCCAGGAACGAACCGACTGCATCGATGTCTCCGGTGTCGATTGCCAAGTCGAGTTTTTCCATTTTCAAAGTCAGCTGTTCAATAAAAAGGTCGACGGTCGCAAGCCTTTTTTCTATTTCCGCTTTTGCATTTTTCGATTTCGAATACTTCTTGTAAAACTTTTCCGACGCATCGGTGAGTGATGTGTTTTCCTCAATTTCGATTTCGATTTCCGGGAGTTTCTCGTCGAAATAGTCGGTTAGGAACGCGATGTCGCCCTCCCGTCTCGCGGTACTTATATTCGCGTTGACCAGATCGCCCAGGCGTTTCCACTTCTCGGGCTCACCGTGTCTTTTTAGATCCGCCGCAAGCGCCTTCTTGAGTCGCTTTTGCTTCTTTATGTCATTTCGGATCGAGCTCTTCGCGGAATTCGCGACAGAACGGAAATTATCGGCGCGGTCTTTTTCGGTGTAATAGAAGTCAAGCGATTCGGATAGCGTATCGAACTCACCTCGCTCGTGTGCTTCCT
>JAOTWT010000054.1 GCA_029862725.1 Acidobacteriota bacterium
GCTGATCCTCGAAAGACAGGATGGTCATGTGCTTAAGGTGTTTGGCGAGGACGAGATGACCGAAAAAACGATTGGAGCAGCACTCCAGGCCGAGGCCAAGAGAATGCTTTTGAAGTCTCTCGATCAGCAGGACCCGGAATTGAAAGACGTTGAACTCGTGCTGATACCTGTTGATGTGCAAGTCAATGAAAACACCGGCCGGATTACCGGTGCAACAGACCGCAATACGTCGTATGCCAAGAGAAACGGAAGGATCGAACTGGGTGCCTGCACAAAACACGAGACCTTCAACCAGTGCATACCGGGCACCGGCGAGACATTTCAACTCGAGATCCGAAACAACAATTCCAGAGCAGTTTATGTCACCGTATTGGATCTGCGCAGCGACGGTCTCGTCGCCGCCGTCTTCCCTTTTGTCGGACTTCAGGCCGGTACAGTTGAGAATCGAATCAAGTCCGGTCAGAAATATCGCGTGCCGCTTGTGTTTACGGCGGAGCCTCCCTTCGGAGAGGAAAGCTTTCGGGCGTTCATCACCGAATATCCAACCGATTTCACTCCGCTCGTTGACCCGGCTACGCGAAAGGGTGATGAGGACGAACGGGCTAAGAATGCTAGAGACACACCATTGGGGATAATGTTTAGAGAAGCTGCAACCGGTCAACGGTCAGAGACCAGTTCCGCTCCGGCGACTTGGGCGACGAAGGTTGTGACTTTTTATGTGGTGCCGGGTAAGAAATAGCTGTTGTTTTTTTGAATTAGAAAACCGCTCCAATAAGCACGGGCCTTTTGTCCTTGGTCGGAAAGCGGAGAGAGTCATAAGAACTTCGATACGAGCTGAAACTGCCGGGAGGTAAGAATGAAGGGTCTCAAAGGACATCGCACAAGATTGAGACGGTCGGCATTTACGGCAATTCTGGTTTTTGGTTCCTTATCCTTTGGGCAGATTCCGGATGTTCGCTCTTTGCATACAGGTAATTCCCCCGAGCGAGGGATGTCTGTCAATGAGACACCCCGGTTAGTGGTCAATATCGGTCACTCCGGCAGTATCAGTTCGGCAGTTTTTTCGCCTGATGGCCGATTGGTTTTGTCGGGCGGAAAAGATGATAAAGCGGCAATCTTGTGGGAAACCGCCACCGGAAAAGAAATTCGCCGTTTTGTCGGACATCAGGCACAGATAAACTCGGTCGCGTTTTCACCCGATGGCCGGTTTGTTCTGACCGGAAGCGGGGGAAACGATTATGACCGTGAGAAAGTCGAAGATAATACTGCCCGCCTGTGGGATGCGGGAAACGGAATGGAGATCCGGCGCTTTAGCGGGCATAAAGATGCCGTTAACTCGGTCGCTTTTTCCCCGGACGGAAGACATGTTTTGACCGGAAGTGAAGATCGGACTGCCCGTTTATGGGAAACGGAGACAGGCAAAGAAGTGCACCGTTTTGAAGGACATGCGAACCCCGTCAAGGCGGTTGCTTTTTCTCCGTCAGACTCAAGCGTTATCGCAACCGGCGGGGGAGACTGCTTTCCGATGGGCTTTTTCGAAAGCAATTTTGCAAAAAACTGCACCGCCCGTTTGTGGAATTTGAACACAGGCAAGGAAATAATTCGTTTTGGCGAAGATCAAAAAACACTCGGATTCGGCGTACTCGTTTTCTCTCCGGACGGCAAAACCTTATTCACAGGTGCCGGACCGGCGGAAACGGAAAACAGGTTCGCTATCAGAGATGGTAACGCCGTTGTGCGCCGATGGGATATCACCACCGGAAGGCAAATACAACAATTCAAGGGTTGGGGGCCGCTTGCCGTATTGCCCGGGAACTCCCTTTTAGTTGGAGCTCAAATGTGGAACCTCAACAATGGCCGGAAATCGCTTTTTATTGGTGATGATGAAGCTGATGATTACGATGTCGGGGAAGTTGTTTCGATAGCCCTGGACCCAGGCGGCAAAAGCGTTTTGATGGTTAATGACCAAATTTTGGGTCAAGGAAGCGGTGGCGGACATATGGGAAGTGTTTCAATGCGGATCTTCAACCTGGGAACACAAGGAATAACTCAGGAATTCGGCGGCAATACAATCCCAGTGTTAAATGCCGAGTTCTCCAATAATAATAATTCATTTCTGGCGGGTGAGTATTTATGGGATACAAAGACCGGCAGAGTCAAGATCTTAGAGGATTATACGGTCCACGAAAACCTGAAATTTTTGACGGATTTTATGGTGGATGACGAGCTCTACCAGCCAAAATACTCATTTTCCCCGAACGGCGATTTATTCGTGAAAGAAGGAAAAGAAAGTGAGGAAAAGTATTACTTCGGAATCTGGGATACAGGTAACGGGCAACTTATTCAAAAATTCTTCAAATACGGGGTTGGCAACAAAGTGACTTTTACAAGTGATAATGAACACGCGCTAATTGAAAATTTTGGCGGCAGTTTGACTTTCTTGAATGTCTATACGGGAAAAGAACATTGGAAGCGTGATTTTAACGGGGATGCCATTGAGGCCGCCATTGAGGCCGTTAAATGGGGTTGGGGTGATAAACAAAGGTTTTTTAGCAAAATTGTAGCAAATGAAACACTCGTCGCAGTAATTAATCCATATTCAAATGATGATGAGGAAAGAAACTATCTCAAGTTTATTGATATTACTACAGGTAAACCTGTCCGACAGATGAAATATGAAGGCGATGATTTCTTAAACTTATCGCCGGACGGCAGATACATCGTGCTTCCATCAGGTGAAAAGCAGGTGCGCATATATGACGTTTTGTCTGACAAAGAAATCCCCCGGATCGGCCTTAGCCCGGATACAAAAGCATCCTGGTTATTAACAAAAGATAGCCGAGTTTATCCGCGTGGCATTTATGACGAAACGGATGCATTTTTGAACTCTATCTT
The DNA here is from genome assembly GCA_029862725.1 of Acidobacteriota bacterium. Classification (GTDB taxonomy): domain Bacteria; phylum Acidobacteriota; class Blastocatellia; order Pyrinomonadales; family Pyrinomonadaceae; genus Aridibacter. The sequence continues at coordinate 2,896 of JAOTWT010000054.1, forward strand.
GTCGCCCGAAACCATTCAGTTGGCAAAAAAGATCGAGGCCATGGAAATCGAACAGATTTCTGAAGAACTTGAGGATCGGGTGAAAGCCCTTTTAATAGAAGATTTTAATAGATTTATCGTCACCAATAAGACTGTGGATTTGCGGTTTCTGGCCGAATTGGATCTGGATCAGAAAACCAAGCAAGCAATTGCGGATGGACTATCAGGAGAAGTCCTGAAGAGATATAACCGGATGTTGCTTGAAAAACACATACTTGATTTCCCTGGTAGTTACTTTATCAGCGCAAGCGGATTCTCACGGGACGGAAGATATGTGGCAATAGCGACTTCCGGAGATTCGGTCGAAACGGTAACTGAGGTGTTTGAAGTTGAAACCGGTAAAAGGAAGGCTGTTTTGCGTGGCGTCGGACCAAAGGGGGACTTCTTTGCGGGAGTTCAGGAACTCGAGTTTTCCAAAGACAATAAATACATTCCTATTTACGAACCGGAAGTTGCTCAGGTTTGGGAAATGGCGACCGGCGAGCTTATCAGTCAGTTTCGTCACGAGGAGAACCTGATTGAAGACGCATCCTTTTCGCCGGACGGCCGGTTTGTGATTACCGGTAGTTTGGATGGTTCGGCACGAATTTGGAAAACCGAATCTGGCGAAGAACTCTGCCGCGTGATCACCTTCAAAGGCGGAAATTGGCTCGTCGCCGGTCCCGACGGAAGATTTGATACGAACGATCTCGAGGCAACGGTCGGAGCCAGTTTTGTGTTTCCCGATAACCCATTTCAACCCGTTGCCGCGGAGACCTTTGCCCGGGATTATTACGAACCCGGTCTTCTCGCACGTTTGCTCGAAGGCGAACAATTTCCGACGATCCGGGATATTTCGCTACTCAATCGGACACAACCGGAAATTGAGATAAAAGAGATTAAGGAAACCGGTTTGCCGGGTATGGTTGAGGTTCTGGTTGAAGTCGAAAATATCACAAGCGAATTTCAAAAAGATGCCAATAAAAAGCCTGTTCGTTCGGGAGTTTTTGATCTTCGGCTTTTCCGTAACGGTCAGTTAATTGGAGTTTCTACTCCGACGGACAACCTCGGGCATTTTATAAAAGCCGCTCCCGGGCTGATCGAGCAAAATAAAAAGTATATCGAAAAAACAGGCATGCTCATCAATACACCCGAAGACGCAGCGTGGCGAGAGGCGCATGATATTTTCACACTCAAAGCCGAAAATGTTACACGCATTTCGCCCGACAAAGTCAGATATACATTTAAGGACGTAAAGCTCCCGCGTGATGGCCGAGGGAAGGTTGAGTTCTCGGCCTATGCTTTTAACTCCGACAGGGTAAAGAGCGATACCGCAAGGACCGAGTACAGCTATGAGCCGAAAGAGACTCGATTGGGCAACACCTATCTCGTGTCTGTTGGTGTAAACAGCTACGAGAACAAGAGATACGATCTGAACTACGCCGCCAATGACGCCCGCCGAATGCAGGACGTGCTGGGCGAGGGTCTAAAGGTGAAGCTCAAGGCGACAAACCAGAAGCTCTACCAGATACCGATCGTCTCCGACAAGGCAGATGGCGCACGGCCTGCCGTTAACAACGCCACAAAGGAAGTTATCAAGGGAGTTTTCAGTCTCTTTGCCGGGAAGGCGGTATCCTCCGAAATCCTGGAAAAGATCCCGGTCAAAGAAAACGGGAAAGACATCAACTCAAAAGATCTCCCCCGGATAGAACCCGAAGACACACTCATCATCTCGGTCTCATCGCACGGCTACGCCGCACAATCGGGCATCTTCTACATCCTTCCAAACGACATAGGCGAGAACACGACAGGGATAACGGGCGAAGTCCTGCCAAAGCTCATCTCGAGCGACGAGCTCTCCCTTTGGATGAGAGACATCACCGCCCGCGAGATGCTGATGATAGTGGACGCATGTCACTCGGCTGCCTCCGTCCAGGGGTCGGGCTTTAAGCCGGGGCCGATGGGAAGCCGCGGGCTCGGGCAGCTTGCCTATGACAAGGGGATGAGGATAGTGGCGGCGACGCAGGCCGACGACGTCGCTCTAGAAGCGCGAACACTAAACCAGGGCCTCCTCAGCTACGCACTGATCACGGACGGCATAGAGAAGAAACTCGCAAACACGGAAGAACCGGAAAAAAACGAGCTCTTTATCAGGGAATGGCTCGAATACAGTGAAATGAGAGTCCCGGAACTATATGACGGTATCAAGGACGGGACATTCAAGAACGTCGGATCACAGTGCATCGGGCCAACGTGTCCGAAGATAGAGATAAGAAAGCAAAGGCCCGGCATCTTCGACTTCAGAAGGGATAAGAACGATTCGTTGCTGATGAGTTGGTCCAACTGAACGGGATCAAAGCAATGGGCAGGTGCTGCAAATGAGAAAAGTGAAGAGGCAAAACGGACCAATTATCTTGTTAGCCGGATTGTTGTCATTGAATTGCCGTAGTTTCGAATGCCAATTAACAGGCTAATATTGTCGTGTTTTATAAATCAGCAAACAAGTGGAGAGGAATCAGGTGTCTGCCGGTCATCGGATTGATTCTGTTGGCTTGCGTCACTGGAATCACTGTTCTTGTCTTTGGACAGGAAAGGGAAAAACGGATCGAAAGAGCTGTCGGCGAAGAAAGCTACAAACCAAAGCTGGTTGTGCAGGTGGGTCATTCGGGACGGATTAAAGATGCCATCTTTTCGCCCGACGGGAAATTGGTCGCATCCGCGGGAGCCGAAGGCGTGGTGTTTCTTTGGGACGCGGACACCGGCCGGCAGCTTCAGAGTTTTGTCGGTCATCCCGGGGGAGTCGGGCTTGTAGCGTTTTCCCCGGATGGCAAATACCTTGTCACTGGTGAAGGAGATTCCTCGTTCCTGGATGAAGATTTGGAAGTTGAAACGCCTGCGGATTCTACAATTCGCCTCTGGAACGTGGCCACCGGCGTAAACATAAAATCCTTTAAGGCTTCAAAGTTCGATTTCACTCCTGATGGAAAATACCTTGCCACAGGAGGTGCTGATTCTTTGGCGACCATTTGGAATGTCGATTCCGGTCAGAGCCTGAAGACATTTCGTGGGCATAGGGGAGAAATCACATCCATCGAGTTTTCACCCCGTAATGAAAAAGTCCTGTTAACAGGATCGAAGGACGGGACGCTGCGTTTATGGAACTTGAACAAGGGTGAAAACGAGAGTGAAGTCCTTTTCAAAGGGGACTCGCCGATAGACAAGGCTTGGTTTTCCCCGGATGGGAAATACATTCTTTTTCGTGATGATAAGGTTCATTTGTTTCATGTTGAATCTGGTCGAACGCTTATTTTGTCAGGCTCGGATACGGACATCGGCAATTTTTCGTTTTCAAGAGACGGGCGGTTTCTTTTATCAGCAGGAATGAAAAATGTGAACCATGATCATCTTCTCTTCGGTGATCAACGAGAAAGTATGGATCTATATTTATGGGACCTAAACTCGACAGAATCGTCCAAGAGACTACGTCACGAAGACTTTCACTTCTACGGTCCGGCCACATTGCTCTCGGATGGAAAACAAGTTTTGGCTGGATTCATAGAAAAAGTCCTTCCAGATGACAAAGAGGGACTCAACATTCCAAAGGTGGGGCTTTTTGACATTGGTGAGAATGGTGAACTGAAGCTTCTTGATCATATCCCGAAAGAGAAAACGAGTATCTTCCCCGATGGTGAAATGGGGTTTGCGGATGTGATCGCTATTTCTCCTCATGGCCGGCGTTTGCTGATCGTGACGAACCCGGTTGGAGGATTCGGCAATAGCGGGGGAACGTTTGGCTATACTTTTCTGATAGTTTATGACCTGACAGAGAAGAGATTGGAAAGCCTTTCGGGAAATGTCGTCAAAACAATGAAGACCGGTGAGAGCTTACTCTATGGAGCTGCCGTCAGGGATCCAGGCGATCAGATCGCATTTACAAATGATAAGAATTTAATACTTTCCGGTTCGGCTTTTTGGGAAACGGATGGAAGCGGTGTTTTCTCTCTGGTTAATAAAAGCGTCGGAAACGAAAAAGCGTGTCTGCTGGCGGTTTCAAAGGACGGCCGGTTGGCCGTTGTCGCAGATTGCATGATGAAGTATGGGGATGATGATGGTAAGGAAAAGAACGCAAAAAGGCTGATCGATTCATACACGGGGCGGACGAAGCTTGGACTGCCCGAAATGAAAATAGGGTTTGCCGGAGTCGGCACTTTCGATGATTATGCGAGATTTTCCGATGACGGGCGATTCCTCTTAACTTGGGACGGGGAACGAATCTACCTATATGAAACGCGAACCGGAAGCGAGCTTTGGAACAAGGCCGTGGACAACGAATATGACGGAGCCACGGAAAGAGGAATTGGAGCTGGTCCTGACAGTTTTGATTTTTCAATTTCTGCGGATGGTAAGTATGTTCTCTTGAAAGTGGGAGGTGTCCTGCCGTTCGAAAAGGAATGTCAGATCCTGCGAATAGATCTCGAGACGGGTAAAACCTCCAGGACCTTTAACAATATTTGTGAAAACCGCAGTGTTTATCTAAGTATTTCACCCGACAGCAGTTCTTTTGTTATCAAAAGAGAAACTCCCGGACTGTTTGACATCGAGACGGGTCTGGAAAAATGGCGGTTTGATGCATATTCGACCGGATCATTTTCCAAGGCCACTTTCAATTTCTGGAACCTGGAAATTTCCCCTCAGAATCGTTTTGTGCTCCTCGGAGGCGTGCTGACAGAAGATAAAACATCCATGGAATCGGAGACCGTAAAACTGGTTGATGCGGCAACCGGAAACGAACTCGGAGACTTCCCCGATCAAAATCCCAATATGTTCGTCTTTGCGCCCGATGGCGGTAAATTTGCTACGATCGATCCATCCCGTAGGATCGTCTCGTTGTGGAATACCGATTCCCACGCTCTACAAGCAAAGATTCAAATTGATGACGGATTAATTACCTCGCTGGCCTTCACGCCGGATCCGAATCTTTTTCTGATCCGGACAGAGGAGGGAGTAACCAGGATTTGGAATCTAAAGCCGACAAAAGAACTTTGCCGTTTGGTCAAATTTGACGGGGATGACTGGGCGGTTATCACTCCCGAGGGAAGATTTGATTCGAACAACCTGGAAGATCCAAAGGGATTGCACTGGATTTCACCCGACGCACCGTTTGAGCCGCTTTCCTTTGAGATATTCGTACGGGAGTATTTCGAGCCAAAACTCCTGGCCCGGCTTTTGAAATGTACCGAAGAGGGAGATTGCGATAGGGAGTTCAAACCCGTTCGGGATCTGTCCGCGCTGAATCGCGCGCAGCCCAAGCTCAGAATACGAAGTGTCAGGAGCACCGCGAAGCCCGGACTGGCAGACGTTCTTGTTGAAGTAGAAAACGTGGAAAGCGGATATCAGAAGGATAAGAGCGGCAAGGCGTTGAGTTCAGGCGTCTACGATCTAAGGCTGTTTCGCGACGGACAGCTTGTTAGATATTCGACATCCGACGAAAACGTAAAAAGCACGCTCAGATCATTTACGAATCTTGACGAAGAATTGAAGGCGTGGAGAGAAGCCAACAAGATCGATCTTAAGGACGGCAAGGCAGTGCTTACCTTTAAGGACGTAAGGCTCCCGCGTGATGGCCGAGGGAAGGTTGAGTTCTCGGCCTATGCCTTTAACTCCGACAGGGTAAAGAGCGATACAGCAAGGACCGATTACAGCTACGAGCCGAAAGAAACTCGATTGGGCAACACCTATCTCGTGTCTGTCGGTGTAAACAGCTACGAGAACAAGAGATACGATCTGAACTACGCCGCCAATGACGCCCGCAGGATGCAGGACGTGCTGGGCGAGAGGCTGAAGGTGAAGCTAAAGGCGACAAATCAAAAGCTCTACCAGATACCGATAGTCTCGGACAAGGCCGACGGAGCGCGGCCTGCCGTCAACAACGCCACCAAGGAAGTTATCAAGGGTGTTTTCAGCCTCTTTGCCGGAAAAGCAGTATCCTCCGAAATCCTGGAAAAGATCCCGGTCAAAGAAAACGGGAAAGACATCAATTCAAAAGATCTCCCCCAAATAGAACCCGAAGACACACTCATCATCTCGGTCTCATCGCACGGCTACGCCGCACAATCGGGGATCTTCTACATCCTTCCAAACGACATCGGCGAGAACACGACAGGGATAACGGACGAAGTCCTGCCGAAGCTTATCTCGAGCGACGAGCTCTCGCTTTGGATGAGAGACATTACGGCAAAAGAGATGCTGATGATAGTGGACGCATGTCACTCGGCGGCCTCCGTCCAGGGATCGGGCTTTAAGCCGGGGCCGATGGGAAGCCGCGGACTCGGGCAGCTTGCCTACGACAAGGGGATGAGGATAGTGGCGGCGACGCAGGCCGACGACGTCGCTCTCGAGGTCGGATCGTTAAAACAGGGCCTCCTCAGCTACGCACTCATCACGGACGGCATAGAGAAGAAACTCGCCAACACGGAAGAGCCTGAAAAGAACGAGCTCTTTATCAGGGAATGGCTCAACTACAGCGAGAAAAGAGTGCCTGAGCTTTACGACGCGATCAAGGACGGGACATTCAAGAACGTCGGATCACAATGCATCGGAGAAAGCTGCCCGAAGATAGAGATAAGACAACAAAGACCCGGCATCTTCGATTTCAGAAGGGATAAAAAGGATTCGTTGTTATTGAGCTTGCCGAATTGAACCTAAAAAACTCGCTTCTGAAACACAGTGTTTTCGTAATACGGGTTGTAGAGATCAGTTTTCGGCTTCGGACGAAAGGTTGTCGACACTATTTTTTAAGCGGATGTAGTTACAAAAGATTCGTTGCAACTCGGCTCGTCGACTCCCGAGCAGTATTTAGATATCTGAGAAACTCTTTAATTAGTACGGCCGATGACATCCGCTTGAGCTTGCTGTTCTCGGCCTCGAGCACTTTCAATCGACGAATGTCGCCCGCTTCCATTCCGCCGTAACTCGATTTCTACTTGAAATACGTCGATTGCGACACCGCGTGCCGGCGGCATACCTGGGTCGCCGGCGTACCCATTTCTGCTTCGTTCAAAATCCCGGTGATCTGATGCTCGGCAAATCTGCTTCTCTTCATTTTCGGTCGTCTCCTTCTTTCCTATTCTGACCAAAAACTGTACTTTTGTGAGGTGCAATCTTAATGGAGTCTTACCCTTGATCCGTGAAAAATCAAATTCCGGAATCTATGAAGAAAGGAAAATCTCAGTTATGAAGAAAACCGCGAAATGGAATCGATTAATCCACTTACTGATGGTCATCCTTGTCGTGAGCACCAACGTGTTCGCGCAAGAAGAAGATCCAACCCCCGAGGCTCCTGAGTCCCAGATGATAGCCGCTTTCAGTCATGAGAATTGCGAGATACAAATGGCGAATTCGGATCTATTCGCGAATGCACTTCAGGATAACCCGACAGCGACCGGGTATGCTCTCATACGTGGACGGCCATTGCAGTTCAGAACCTCAAAGAAAGAGATCGAATCATACTTCGACACCAAAGGCTTGGACAAACCGACAATTGTGAGAATAATTTCCGAAGCTGACCCGCCGAATGTTGAATATTGGCTTGTGCCTGTCGGCGCGGATATGTCATCTGTCGTCCCCGAAGGCGAAAAGGAAAGCGGCGAGACCCTTGAGCAGCAGCTGGCTTCCGTCAAAAAGCCTTTCATCTTTGAGACCCAGGGTTCGGGCTCCGTTTGCCCGGAAACGTACACCGATGTTTACGCCGACATGTTAAAGGCGGCTAAGTCGAGCCGGGGAAATATCGTGTTTTACCAACCGACCCGCCGCGCGTATCAAAACGCACGAAAGGAACTGCTGAAAGAACTCGTTGATCTTGGAATCGAGCGAAAACGATTGCGCACATTTTGGGTTAAAGGTTCGTTTCCTGGAGATGAAGGAACGGAGTTATGGTTTTTGCCCTAGCTGCCGATAAATTTTACCGGTTGCACACTTAAGAGGGGGTTGTAAGTTCGAGTCTTACCTGTGGAGCCAATTCTAAAAGCCCGGCCGGCTGGTCGGGCTATGTTGTTCTTGCCAGACTTATACTTTTCAGAATCGTCCCGTGTTGGAGTATGCCGACTATAACGGGCCCGGAATTTGGAATGCAAAAAAGTTCCCTAATGCCGCTTCCAGACAGCAAAATCGAGTACATTTAGCGTCCTATCCCTAGCGTGAGACCACTCACCAAATTTAAAACTCTATTGGTATAAATCATGAAGATACAAAAGATAGCCTTTTTAATGGTATTTACGTCCGTCTTACTTGCAACAAGCACGTTCGCGGATTCTCCAATAACATC
>JAOTWT010000529.1 GCA_029862725.1 Acidobacteriota bacterium
CGAGAAACCCGAGACGTTGGCCAGTTGCGCAGCATCTTCTTCATTTTCAGCAAGGACCACGATTTCCGCTTCAACCGAGACTTCGTGGCTTGTCCAGCCTTCTACCGACACGGATCCCTTCGGAGCGCCCAGTACGACGATCGTTCCGCCCGGACCGAATTTTGCAGTTTTTGAAATCGACTTTGTGCGCTTTACCGCAAAGCCCGAATCCGGGACCTGGGCCAAAACGGTGGCAGCAAAAAACATTAGCAGGGAGACGAGCGCACCCGAAACGGCAAAACGTTGAATTTTCATGATGATTTTCCGGGAAGTGAAACGGAGAGTAACCTGAGCCGCGAGACGATCTTAAAAATATCACAGCGGTCCGCAAAATTCACAGGAAGGCTCGCGAGCCAGGGAACTTCGGAACCGTCACCGCCGGAGCAGCGAGATGCTGCCCTGCTGATTTGTTACCGTAACCGAGGCGCTTCCTGCCCCGACCTTACCAACTACGCGGCGTCCCTTTCCGACAAATCTCATGCTCGCGTTCGAAAAAGAACCGAGCGAGATGCTTCTCGTCGACGGAGCGGTCGCGACGAGACGGAAAGATGAGCGCAAAGGGATCCGCAAATTCACGTTACCCTGCATCGAATAAAACCGGTAGATACCATTCGGCTGGAAGACACCGTCGTAAAAAATATCTCCGATTACATTCTTGGCAGAAACGCTCGCGGCACCAATATTCGTCAGCGTGATATCGCCCTCGGACGAGATATGCGCCCTGACCAGCCCGCCCTGGATGCTGGCTACGATCAGATTCCCGATACGTGTTTCAATATCGACGGCCGATTCATAAGGCACATAAACGGTGAAATTGACTTCTCCGACATCGTTCCGGCCCTTGTTGTCCCGTACGACATCGATGAGGATCGTTCCGCTCAGGTTTTTTGGGGTGATATTGGCGATCGGCTTTTCCAAAACGGCTGAGATCTGAACGGATTTCCGGTCCCATCCCCGGACCGTGATTGTCCCGGTACGATTGGTAAGTTGAAGTCGTATATTTTTTCCGGCGGGATAGGTCTTTGAAAACTTTTTTTGAGCTTGAACGTTTTCGGCAGCCAGAAAAGAAAGCACGAAAACGGCAAATAAAAAAGCCGTAGCTTTTAAAGCCGACTTTCTAATTCCCGGGATGTGATAAAACCAGATCATCAAACAAAATTCTACAACTCCGAAAACTCGCGCAATAACTCCATCTTTTCATTCAGAGCAGAATCCAGCATTTCAGTTGAAATCTCGTCCTGCGGGTTCTCCTGCAAAAGTATCGTGTATTGCTTTACTGCCCTATCTATGACGTCCATATTTCGGTCGAAGGTGACGCGTGTGCCCGTATCCCACTCAACCCGTCTTTTGGCAACCCGCTGACTCCAGTATTCAATCGCCGACTTTCGTTCCTTCAGGCGTCTTTCCGCCCTGTCGGCAGGAGTTTCTCCTACTCCAAGTTTCGCCAATACTTTTTCGAAAACGGAAGGCTCAGCTTCGAAACCGGCGAGGCCGTCATCGGGTGCCGAAAAATTCTTGAAACCGACAATCGTCAAGAGTGAACTCACGACGGCTATCAAAACCACCGACGCCAAGACCTGTCCCACAGATAGGCTTAGCGGTCCTCCAAAAAAACCGCGGCCTGCTTTTTCTACGGGCACTTCATCGACCACTTCGGACTCTTCGATCTCGGCCTCAATAATGTTATTGATCCTGCACCAAAGCGCCTGTGAGTTTGGAGGTGTGGAGTCCTCCGCAAAGTTCTCTTCGCAAAAACCAACTATCTCCGCGAAATCCCCCGCCAGTTTTGCGCATTCTGAACAGATTGATAAATGTATACGGAACGACCTGCTTTCCGAATCGGAAAGTTCGCCATCAACATATTCACTTATCAAATTTTGGCAGTTTTGGCAGTTCATCGAAAATCAGATATGGAAACTAAATTCTCCTCTTCGCCTGCATTCGGAAACCGATCATGAAATCAATCTTTAAGATTGCTCCAGTCAGTGTAAGGTTGCCCTCCGGGTATTGAATCAAACGCCCCGAACCAGGGCGCCTAACGAATAAGCAGTCCGCGTAATTTCAATCTGGCTTTATGAAGCTGAGACTTCGAGGTTCCCACCGAAATACCAAGCACTCTGGCGACCTCCGAATGTTCAAATCCCTCGACATCATGCAATACAAAAACCGAACGGTAGCCTGGCGGAAGCAACGCAACCGCTTTCTTTAGATCCAGCCGGTTCAAAATCGGCATCTGCGCCCTGTAATTCCGGTCCTTTTTCTTCGACCTTTCAGGCATTTCGCCGTCTTCGGTCGTTTTCTCGTTCTTCACGCTGCGCTTTCTGAAGTGCATCAGGACCTGGTTGACAGTAAGCCTGTGGAACCAGGTTGTGAACGCGGAATCGCCTCGGAAACTGCCAACTTTTCTAAACAACTGGATGAATGCTTCCTGCGTCAGGTCTTCGGCCTCGGCAACGCTGTTGGTCATACGAAGGCAAAGGCTGTAAGCACGCCGGTGATA
>JAOTWT010000530.1 GCA_029862725.1 Acidobacteriota bacterium
AAAGGGGATTACCAGAATCAGAAGGATGAAAATTCGTTTGAATCGCTGCATGACCGGATTCTATCCGTTCCGACGCCCGAAATCTACGGCTCGGTTTCAATTTGAGCGCACTTGTCCATTGAATCCGGCCGGCCTGTTAAACGAAAAACCGTGATACAAAGTGCTGCTTCGAAACGGATTCGAGTCATTTCAATTTTCTTGTCTAAGGCCTCAGACGGTACAGCATCCGCGGGAAGGGGATCGTTTCCCGGACATGCTCGATACCGCACATCCATGCAACACATCTTTCGATGCCCATGCCGAAGCCGGCATGCGGGACGGTTCCGAATCGCCTTAGATCGAGATACCATTCGAAGGCCTCGCGCGGGAGTCCGTGGGCGTCGATCTGTTTTTCCAGGAATTCGAGATCGGAAGCCCGTTCTCCGCCGCCAATGATCTCGCCATAGCCGTCCGATGCGAGAAGATCGATGCCGAGTGCGAGCTCGGGCCGCTCAGCGTCCCTTTCAAAATAGAAACCCTTGATCTCGGCGGGAAACCTGTGAACAAAGACGGGAAGCCCGAACTGCGACGAAAGATAGGTCTCATCGGGCGCGCCAAAATCGCTTCCCCATTCAAACTTGTGCTCGAGTTCGCCCTTTTCGAATCCTTCCCGAAGCAGCTCGACCGCCTTGTCATAATGCAAACGCGGAAACGGCGAAGCGATCGCTTCGAGCTTTGAGAGATCCCGTTCCAGCGTCTCGAGTTCCGGTTTTCTGTCTTTAAGCACGCGCTTTACGATAGCAAGGATAAGCCCCTCACCGAGGTCCATCATGTCGTCAAGCTTCGCGTAGGCGACTTCCGGTTCGACCATCCAGAATTCGGTCAGATGCCGCCTTGTTTTTGACTTTTCCGCACGAAAAGTGGGTCCGAATGCGTAGCTTTTACCAAACGCGGCGGCGGTCGCCTCGTTGTAAAGCTGTCCACTTTGAGTTAGATAGGCGGTGTCATCGCCGAAATAGTCGACCTCGAACAAGGTCGTCGTACCTTCGCAGGCGGCAGGTGTAAATATGGGTGTGTCGGCGAGTATAAAACCGTTGTCGTCGAAATAATCGCGGGTCGCTTTGATCACGGTATGACGGATACGAAGCACCGCGTGCTGTTTCTTTGAGCGTATCCAAAGATGGCGGTGGTCCATCAAGAACTCGGTACCGTGTTCCTTGGGCGTGATCGGGTATTCATGCGCGTTTTGGACGACATCGATTCCGGTTACATCGATCTCAACCCCGATCGGAGAGCGCTCGTCTTCTTTGACCGACCCATAGACGATCAGCGAGGATTCCTGCCCGAGCGCTTTCGCCGCCTCAAAGATCTCTTCCGAGACGTTGCCCTTAAAAACGACGCACTGGACGATGCCGGTCCCGTCACGGAGCTGCAGGAAAACAAGCTTACCGCTGCTTCTTGAATTATAGAGCCAACCCTTGAGAGTGACTTCCTCACCGACGTGGTTCTTAAGGTTCTCGATATATGTTTGATTCATTATCTTTGTGGTAAACGGATAATTGGTAACGATCTTTGTGGTAAACGGGCAATTGGTAACGATCTTTGTGGTAAACGAATAATTGGTAACGATCTTTGTGGTAAACCGGCAATTGGTAACGATCTTTGTGGTAAACGAATAATTGGTAACGAATAACGCGTAACTGTTAACTAATGACGCCGAACCCGAATCCTGAATCCTGAATCCTGATTCTTAACTAAAGTTCATTTTCCACCATCGACCGTATATTTTCAAAAGCCCCGAGACTCAGGCATGCGGCGGCGACTACCCCAAACATCGGCGCGATGAATTGGAGGTAGCCGTCCTTGCCCAAGTTGGCCGTCTGGTTGGAAAAAGTGCCGATCGCCTTGAGACACCTTTGGATGGCGACGAGCTCGAATTCATGATCCAGGTTTTCGATGCGCGGCAGTTCCAGATCGAGCCGGGCCCGTTGGAGGCATTGTTTGCCTTTTTCGATTTGCGATTTGTCAGGCGATGACGTGATCCGGTCGAGAAGCAGCGAGACGAGATCGTACGTGGCAGGACCGATGCGCGCGTCCTGGTGATCGATGATCTTTAGCTCGCCTTCCTTGATCATCAGATTCGCAGCGTGAAAATCGCGGTGCGTGAGAACCGAAGCGAGGGACTCTATCGCCCTCGAAAGCTCCATAAACTCAAGTCTTACGTCTTTTTCCAGATCCGCAGACAGCTTTTGATTTTGTAGTGACTCAAAATAATGCTTCATAAAGAAGTCGAGCTCCCAGAAGAGCTTTTCTTCGTCGAACTTCAATTTCGAGGCTATCGAACCGATCTCGAAAGCGAGCGGCGTCGCGGCCTGGATTCTCGCGATCAGGCCGATCGCAGATTGGATAAGTTCAGGGCCTCGTTCGGGATCAGCGAGGGCATCTCGCAGGATCTCGTCGCCGAAGTCTTCATGTACGACGATCCCTTGATCAAGTTCCGTAGCGAGTATTCTTGCGACCGGGAGCCCGGCTCCCAAAAAAAGATTCGTCACATCG
>JAOTWT010000531.1 GCA_029862725.1 Acidobacteriota bacterium
TCGCATTCGCATACGAGCAGGGAACAAAACACAGAAAACCGCCGGAACTTGATTGAGACCCGGACTTTGCCTTGCCCGTCGAGCTTGTAGGGCAAAAGTAGCAAAACAGATATGGAGGCCCATGGAAAAACACTTTGATCGAAGTTATGGAATCGCCGTACTTGTCAGCGTCGCTTTCCTCACATTTACCGTCGGTCTTCATCCGGCCGGCGGCGGAATTGAACATCTTATTGAAGCGACTCCGCTGATCGTAAGCACCCATACAATCGCGATTATTTCAGTCCCGGTCCTGCTGTACGGAATGTTTGGGTTTTCAAGGCTTCTAGGATTTGATTCAAATCTTTCGATCGCGGGGCTTATAACCTTTTCAACCAGTATGTTTGCGGTAATAATTGCCGCGGCGTTAAATGGACTTGCTCTGCCATTTTTTATCAGCGGATTGAAGGATGCCGACGAAAATACTTTAGATGTTAGCCGGCAAATATTGCGTTATGGTTTTTCCGTCAACCAGGCGTTCGATGTAATTTTTATAATATTCGTGTCGGCTGCCGTAGTTATTTGGTCAATCGCGATATTGAAGTCGAAAAACTTTCCTGCATGGCTTGGGGTTTTTGGGCTTTTGGCAGGTTCACTTGCTCTCATTACACTCGCTTCGGGCTTCGTTCTTACCCAGTTGAGTGGATTTCGAGTTTTTATGGCGGGCTTTATTCTTTGGCTTGTCGCGGCGGGATACTTTCTTTTGCGAAGAGCCTCGAAAGACTGACCGAATGTTGGCAGACGGGTTTTTGAATTATCGCGAAGGTCCTGACTATCGCCCTTTTTCGCAAAGTTGTTTCACCATCGCCAGGGCAATCGGGAACTTTTCCGTCATAAAACCCTTAAACTCCTCGTCCGCATCAAATTCAACGGTGAGTTCGGTGACCCCGTCGCTCTCCGATAGCGAATAGCTTTCTTCAGACTCAAACCATTCCGCCTCTTTGCCGGAAAATGGAATCTTTTCCGTCCTGAACCGATCCGAGGTGTTTGAAGGGAATATGCTCATTCGGTACCTTCTTTGCTATCACGCTGTACATGCCGTGCCCGTTGCCGTCCAGAAACAGGATTTTGCTCCCTTCTTCCCAGTCGGATTCGGCATGGGATCCTTCTCTGAACGACTTCGTTCACTGCCGATAAGTCTCGTCATTCCAAAGAACCGCCCAAACTTTTTCGCGGGGTGCATCGATTACAGTCTTAAATTGAAGTTTTTCCATAACATTCCCCAAAAGCTACGTCGATTCGGTGCGTACAGTGGATAATGTTCTATGCAACAAGTCAGCGGTCAAAAAAATCTACGGGCAGTTCTTCGCCGTAGAGTCGGAAAAAGAGCTGCTTTTTGAACTCTTTCTCCGAAAGGCCTTCTGGAAGAGAAGCGATGACAGCCTCACGCCCGGCTTTGGACATCGCCAAAGCAAATTCAGCGCGTTCCTGAGGGGTCTTCTTCATCCACATCTCGTTCTGGAGCTCCTCAATTTCGCGGGTCGTGTCACTCGGCATTGTTTTGATGTATCGATTCTAGACATTCTTGAAACAAATCTGAAACCCCAAGCCGTTCTTTCCACTCGTCAATATACGCTTCGTCATACCCCTGTCGCATCAAATCTGCAATGTCAAGCAACTGCATTTCCGACCGGTCGCTTTCGCCCATTGCAGTTTGGAAAGAATCAGATCTTCTTTCGAAATAATCGACACAGAAAATTCATTTGTATATAAGATTCGTATGCGGCGACCAAAAGCGTGTCTTTGATAAGCATCGCTTCTTAACGGAAAGCAATCGATTTTCATCACGGACTGCTCGTGGAGAATATTGAACATTCGGCCATTGGAAATGGATTCTCTTGCGTGGTCGAGAGGAATATAATAATCGCCGCCAAACTCAAGGATAAAGGACTCGATCTCGTCCGCTTGGACGTTTATTACGATGTCGATATCTGCTGTCGAACGCGGCTTTGCGTAATGTGCCATCGCCATCGAGCCGGTCAGCATATACTCGATGGCGAGCTTGTCCAATCTTCTCGTGAAATCCTCGAGAACTTCATTTTGATCTCGTTTGTCCATTTTTGGCTTTAGCAATCGAAACCGTCTTCAAAAGAATGGAATCTATTTGAGAGTCGCGGAGCAAGCGGAATTTGCCCCGGGGCAGAACGAATGACGAGATCGCACGTTTTTCAGCAAAGATCATTGCTCTCTGAATTTTCCGCGCTCCCTGCGTCTCAGCGGTACGTTACTTTCGGCCGTAACAATGTTCTATATCCGAAATAAATCTTGAATCACCCGCCAAATACCCTTCACATTCAAACTCTACCCGATATTAAAATACTTAGCTTCCGGATGATGAAGAATGATCGCCGAAGTCGACTGCTCCGGGTCGAGCATAAACTCATCGGTTAGTTCGACGCCGATCCGTTCGGGTTCGATCAAATCGAACAACTTCGTTTGATCTTCGAGATTAGGACAAGCCGGGTATCCAAAGCTGTAACGCGAGCCCTGGTAGTCC
>JAOTWT010000532.1 GCA_029862725.1 Acidobacteriota bacterium
ATGGCGGCAACTACTGGCAAAGCATCGGCTACCCCGGCGAGCTCTCAAGCGGGGAGCGGCCGGCGTTCCAGGGGGGCGGCTCCATTTCGAGCGTGCAGAACTTCAGCTTCAGCAGCCAGAGCGGATCAGTACTAGGTCACTTCAATGACTTCACTCCAGGCCAGTCGGGCGGACCCGCCTGGGGCTGGTGGAGCGGAGAACCCTGGCCACGCGTCGTCGGGGTCGGCAGCACCATCGGAAGCACTGCAGTACAATCTCCGACCGGTTCGACGATCGGCGACAACGAATACGGGGGCGGATCAGCATTGAGCGCCTTGATCTCCTGGGCGCGGACAAACTATCCGTAACTGAGCCACGCCGCATTTGCGGCCTATGCAGGCGGGGTCTGTCGCGCGCCAGCCGGCACGGGTTGAGTATAAATGAATGAGAGGACTGTTTTTCCGCAGATTCCTTTCCGAGGGGTGCGAATAAATCCAGAAAAACCGCGCGTTTACACCAATGCCGTTTTCAAAAGCGATAAATACGCACGATTTAGGCGTTGCGAACACGAATTACTCTTTAATTCTTACGTTGTAGAGAAATCGGGGAACGAGACAGATGAATCCCACACCTTCCAGACTATCGAGAAGAACCACAAATGTCACCGGTGCGCCTGAAATGCGTAAGTTTCTCTGCAAAAAACGAGCTAAAACTCCCGCCCTGCACATAAGGCAGTTTCGAAACTTAATGCTTATAGTTCTTTTCGTCTTATCGTTTCTCACGCCGGTAACCGCTCAGGTAGACGTGCCGCCGGATCCAGCAATGATGTTAGTTCCGAACCCAACGTCAGTTGAAGCTGGAAAGCCGGTGACATTTGAGGTCAAACCTGGTGTAAGAAATAGCAGAATTCGATATCGGTTCACATTCGGGGATCGTCTGCCAAATCGGCCATCTTGGCAAGCCAGCCCGAAAGTCATTCATGCATACGCTTCTGCGGGTACATACACGGCAACGGTGGAGATTGGACGCTATGATGCTAATGGTGTTCTTGTGGTCACAGGCAGAAATGAGGCACCGCCGATCACCGTCAGGCCTCCTCCTACTCCTGCGCCGGGTCGACCCTATGTCCTAAGTGTTGAAAATGAACCCGTTTATCTCGGCGAGATGGCGACGTTTAAATTAGCTCCTGAAGACCAGGTAATTGAATCCCTAAACACCTTTACTTTTGATTTTGGCGATGGCAGCCCATCACAGGTCATGCAAAAGGGCTCGAACGAGATTCGTCATTTCTACCGAGAGGCGGACATTTTCGGGGTTTCTGTTGACGTTTCGATCCCACGGGTTGTTAATGGGAATCGGGCCGCGGCACCGGTTATAAATAAGGTGAAAGTTTTGATCAGACACTTCAAGCTTAAAGCGGAACCGACGGCGGCTGACGTTAATGAGCCGGTGACGTTTCGAGTTGACCCTGATTCAAACGACAAGACTATCGAGTACAGTTTTGATTTCGGCGATGGTTCGCCAAAAACCAGGTGGCAAATCGAACCCTATGCCGAACACAAATACGAAACTGCGAAAGAGTACACGGCTTCGGTGGAAATTCGGAATCGGGACGCGAACGGTAGAAATTTTTCTGATGTAGTTGAGGCAGATCCGATCACTGTCAGCGAGGCAGAGCCAGCAACTCCAACAATCACTCCGGAGACTCCTTCGCCCACGCGCGTGATCGATGACCCGACATTTCCGCCTTGGTGGTTCATTCCGCTCATAATCGTGCTCTTAGTAGGCATAGCCGCAGCGTCGGGAGTACTTATTTACCAAGCAGGTCGCTCGATCTACACATCCTGGAATCCGCCGCGTCCGACATTTCAACCGTTCCCCGATTCCGGCGACTCATTCGTCAAACCGGGGACCCGATTAACATTCAATGCTCAGTTGCGATTAAATGCCAACACATCGGCGGGGCAATATCAGCTTTTAGCAGAAGAGGCACGGCTTATTAAAACGGCAAGGAGGAAACATGTCTGATTCAACTTTCACGCTCAGGAACATATTTTCGCTTTCCTCTAATAGTGATTGGAATCAAGCTCTCGAAGAATGGCCGGAAAAGGAACAGGACATTCCGGACGAGTTCAAGAACGTCGACCTGAGCGCGGCTATGCCAAATCTCTCTCCCAAGGTCGATGAACTGTTCGATATTGAGGTCCCGAATCTTTTTGTTACTGCATGGAATAAGACAGGCGAAATCCAAGGAATCATCGATAAGTCCAGAGATGCGCCTGAAGAAGTCATTTACGTCGAACTCGCCGATCATTCGATTGAAAGCGAGCATCATCCTTATGTGGAGATGACGATAAGAAACTCGCCGCCGGTGAAAATCATAGAATTGACCGTTAAGCTCACGATGACGATCAAGGGTTTTCAACTAAAAATTCAGGGAGGTGAGATCAAGGAAATAGGGACTGGAACATGCGAAGCGGAGGGCACTATCGAATACAAAGGACTCGTCATTATGAAAAAGAATCTCGAACCCGTCAGATTACCGGGCTC
>JAOTWT010000533.1 GCA_029862725.1 Acidobacteriota bacterium
ACCCGACGACCGGCCAGCGAAAGGCACGGTCCCACGCAAGGTAATGGATCGCCCGAAGGATCGGGATCGATATCCAGACCGGATCAAGATAGGTTTGGTGGTTTGCGGCGATTATAAATCCGCCGGAGGAGTTGTCCGGGATATTGGCGGTGCCGCGGAACTCGATACGCCAAAAAAGCCTCGAAACAGTTTTCGCGAAGACGCGGCATGCTGCGATCAAGGCTTTTGATGGTGTTTGCGGCAGTTGGTCGGTTCGCACAAGGCAATCTAACGACCCTGCGTCAATAATTCAAGAAGAAACGCTCGTTCTTTTTAGGTCTCTATTCCCGAAAGCGGGAAAAAATGGTCGATAAACTCGATATGGAGTCGCGGGATACCATCGGGCCCGACCCGTCTTCCGCGGACGATCGCTTTGATCGTCATGTGATACTGATTGCACGTAACTCTCAGGAAGGAACCGATTTCGACAGTCAGGGAGGTAAATATCGAAGCACCCCCCAGACTTATATTTTCGGTGACGGTCGGTTCGCTTTCCACGACATTACCCTTGCTGTCGACCGCATCGACTTCCATATTGATCGGGATCTCGTAGCGCGAATGCCGTCGGTCCTCCTTCGGCAGATGGCTTTCGTCCGGCTCGGAGACCGCATGGCGGATTTCCCAGAGCCCCTGCTCCTTTTCTGAACGGTGTGAAACATCGTAAAGCTGGGCGGGGTCATCGATATAGGTTTTCGGCGGGACCTTCCCGATAAAAGCAACACCGATCAAATATGATTCCATTTTCGAATTATCGATCGGAATACAACGCCTGACTATTCCCCAGACATGATATTGAGACTCAAAAAAGTCGTAGCAGCGCATCTGCCGCGGCATTGGCAAGGTCAGATTTACCAAACGCCCGCGTTTTACAGGGCGCGAAAGGGTAAAACCGGCGCCAAACGAGGAGACATCGCGTAATCTGGAGATTTCCTCCCAGAGAGAGTCGACCGTATCCTTGCCTTCAACCTTGAGCGGTAAGTTGATCGGAATACGCTTGAGCCGCCGTGTATCCTGTTTTTCTTCTGAGGGTGTCAAGGTTGCCTGCATTTCGTTCCTCTGGACCGGATTTCGTTATGAACGGGGACGGTCTCTAAAAATCTTTCTAATCCCGTAAAAATCGGTGCTAAACGCAATATTTAGAACTTTCTGAGCGGTTGCGAATAGTACCCGTTTACAGTAAAATTAATACATATTCAATCGGAGTGAATTTCCAGTCCTAAATTTGAACTTGCCCCGAAAATCAAACCCAGAGTTCACCTAAAGTTAGCGAATCAGACAGAAGGATTTCTTGATGGACAATTTAATCGAGCGCAACCAGGTAAATATCGAAGATGAGATGAAGCGGTCCTATTTGGATTACGCAATGAGCGTCATCATCGGACGTGCGCTACCGGATGTAAGAGACGGCCTGAAGCCGGTGCATCGCAGAGTGCTGTGGGCGATGCAGGAACTCGGTAACTATTATAACAGACCCTATAAGAAGTCCGCCAGAGTCGTCGGGGACACGATCGGTAAGTATCACCCCCATGGCGACACGGCCGTATACGATACCGTGGTGCGTCTGGCGCAAGAATTCTCGATGCGTTATCCGCTTGTCGACGGACAGGGGAACTTTGGTTCGATCGATGGCGATTCCGCCGCGGCGATGAGATACACGGAAGTAAGGATGCAGCGTTTGACCAACGCGATCCTCGCCGATATTGAAAAAGAAACCGTAGATTTCCAGCCCAATTACGATGAATCCCTGAGCGAACCGATAGTTCTGCCGACAAGGGTCCCCAATCTTCTCGTCAACGGATCCGAAGGCATTGCCGTCGGCATGGCGACAAAGATTCCTCCCCATAACCTGAATGAGATCGTCGATGCGACCGTCGCACTGTTAAAAGATCCCGCGCTGCCGCTCGACGAACTCGTCAAAATCGTGCCGGGACCGGATTTTCCGACGGGCGGGTTTATTTACGGCAAGGATGAGATCGCCAGCGCGTACAAGACGGGCCGGGGAATTCTCAAACTGCGTGCGAAGGCGAACATCGACCTGATCGGCGGCAAGCGGAGCGAGAGAAATGCGATTATCGTGACCGAAATCCCTTACCAGGTTAACAAGTCACGTTTGATCGAGAAGATCGCTCAGCTCGTCCATATGAAGAAAGTGGACGGCATTTCGGAAATCAGGGACGAATCCAACCGCGAGGGAATTCGGGTCGTTATCGAGCTCAAGCGCGACGCCGTTCCGCAAGTGGTCCTGAACAAGCTCTATAAGCTGACGCCGCTTCAAACCTCTTTCGGGATCATCAATCTCGCGATCGTCGACGGCCAGCCGAAAGTCCTGAACCTCAAGCAAATGCTCGAGGCCTTTATCGACTTCAGAAGGGAAGTCGTCAAGCGCCGGACCGAATTCGAACTGAGGAAGGCCCAGGCCCGTGCGCATATCTTGGAAGGCCTGAACAAGGCGATCGACGCCCTTGACTACATCATTCCGCTGATCAGG
>JAOTWT010000535.1 GCA_029862725.1 Acidobacteriota bacterium
TGCTGGCGTCATTAAAAGGGGAAGCCTCACGCCCGAACGCGAAAAAGAGTATCGCGCAAAGCTAGAAGAGGCGGTTTTGGCAGGCTACAAGGTCCTGAAGGAAGGGAAATCGGGTCTGGATGCGATCGAGGCAGCAATAGTTATTTTGGAAGATTCGCCGCTCTTTAACGCGGGGAAAGGGGCGGTGTTTACGGCCGACGGAAAAAATGAGCTCGATGCGTCGATTATGGATGGCAAGACCCTGAATGCCGGTGCCGTCGCGGGGCTCCGCAGGGTCAAAAATCCGATCCGTCTTGCTCGTGCTGTGATGGAAAAATCGGTCCACGTGATGATGATCAGCGATGGTGCTGAAAAATTTGCGGAAGAAATGAACATCACTATGGTCCCGGAAACATATTTTTGGACCGAACGGCGCTGGGACGCACTCCAGCGAATAATCAAAGAGGAAGAAGCGAAGAAAGCCGGGGAAAAACCGGTTTCCTCCCTGCTGGAATTCCCGGGCAACAAGTACGGTACCGTCGGCGCAGTGGCGCTAGACAGCGGCGGCAACCTGTCGGCCGGCACCTCCACCGGGGGAATGACCTACAAAAAATACGGGCGCGTCGGCGACGTACCTGTAATCGGCGCCGGTACCTATGCAAAAAACGCGACGTGCGCGGTATCAGCCACCGGATGGGGCGAGTATTTTATAAGGCTCGGCGTCGCCAAGGAGATTTCTTCGCAAATGGAGTATCGCGCGCTTCCGATACAGTTCGCCGCAGATAGGGTGATCAAAGGACAGCTGCAGGATCTTGGCGGCGACGGCGGCGTGATCGCGATTGACAAGTTCGGGAATATGGCGATTTCATTCAATTCTGAGGGAATGTACCGGGCTTATATCGACAGGGAAGGAAAGCCGGTGGTCGAGATTTATGGCGACTAATTATCAGCCTTTTTGCCTGCGGCGTGTCTCCGCCGTTTCGTAGGACTCGAGGCGCGACTTTATCGATTCCGCGCGGTCAAATCCGGGCGCATGTGGCACTACACAGGCGAGATCGGGATTCTTTTTGAACGCGGTCCACAATTTCAGGTCCTGACCAGTTGAACGTTCGATCGTAATAACGATGACATTGAAAAACCCGGCCATTCCGTTGGTCCATGTCTTCAGTTTCACCTCGCAAGTGCCGAGATCGGGAAAAGCGAAGCAGCTTGTTATGAGGCCCTTCAAGGCTCGTTCGGCATAGTCAGGGCTCGGGGCGGCTTAAATAAAGACGACCGACTGGGAAGAGGGTATTTCGAACCGTCGCCGACAACGGTTGTTCTTACACGCGAGCTGATCGTCGATCCGGACCATGTAGTCCCTCGACTTTTCGTACTGTGCCCGGTCCCTTTCGTTCAAGTTGCCTCGCGTCTTTTTCTTTTTCGTACGTGTCATCCAGCGGACATCGTATTCATTTCGTTCGCCGCAATGCGGACAGGCATAATTCGCCTTCTTGGTCTCACGCTTTTCGTCGAAAATTTCGTTTTCGTTCATTGTCTTTCGTTTTCCGCCAGATCCTTTAAGAATCTAAAGCTAAAAATCCCGGTCTCGTGCCCATCCGAAAAATGGAAGTTCAACGCATATCTGCCAACAATCGAGATGTGCGAAAAGTTCAGATCATCAGGGACCGATTTTGAATCGAGTATTTTCTCTCCGGTCCATTCGTTGATGCATCCCGCGCACGGACAGCTTTTTCGCAATTGAACGGCTTCGTAGGAGGTCTCTTTACCATCCGTCCATTCGATGGAAATTCGCGAATCGCTCTCT
This sequence comes from Acidobacteriota bacterium, assembly GCA_029862725.1. Taxonomy (GTDB): domain Bacteria; phylum Acidobacteriota; class Blastocatellia; order Pyrinomonadales; family Pyrinomonadaceae; genus Aridibacter. The sequence continues at coordinate 1,787 of JAOTWT010000535.1, forward strand.
TCAACAATTTTTGCGGGTTCCGCCATCTTACAAGTGTTCCGCGATCGACCCCGGCTCGATATTATAATGCGAAGCGTGAAAGACACACGCCCCGTTGCTGATTACAAGCGCCTGCGGTGATTCATGACGAATTCCCGTGCGGGATTCAACCTCATCTGAGATATCCCGCGCCCGCTGTACTACAACCAGGTAGACATCATTGTCGACGGTCGCAACAGATCTGTAGGCGGCAAGGCTGATCGGACAGGTTACGCTGTGTTTGAACAAGAGTGCCGGGCTCTCGTTCGAACGCGCGAACACTTCCTCAAGCCCTTCGCTGGTATCTACCTCTATAAACCTCGCACTTTCCATAGATTACTAGTTCACCGACCCGGTTTTCGCCAGATCGCCGGGAAATATCTTCCGATAAGCGACGAGGTGGGCCGCAATGATTACCGGGATCGTGAAGTAAACGCCGATACAAAAAGCAACTAATCCCAGCAGGGAGACAAAAAATCCGACGACCCAGAGACCGGCCACTCCCTGCAGGTTCGCCCAGACGCCACGGGCGCTCAACTTCATAGACGCCCATCCCGACAATCTCCTGTCGACAATCAATGGAAACGCGAACATCAGAAGCGTGTGGACGCACACCATGATTATCAAAAACAACGATTCGACAGCGAAAACACCCGCGATAAAAGCGTAAAGCTCCTGATCGCTCATTGTCTGGCCCATGAACGCCGCAATAATAA
>JAOTWT010000537.1 GCA_029862725.1 Acidobacteriota bacterium
GACTGCGCCATCGCGGTGATGTGTTCAAAAAACGTCGGCAGGCCGGGAAGGGCGCCTTCGAGCACAAGGCGTTCGCCGACTTCCCTGACCCTTGTCGCGTATTGCGCAAATTTCTTTTCAGATATATCCGCTCCGTCGAGACGGATCCTTTCCGTTACGGAGACGAGATGCGGCGAGGTGTTCAGACCGGCCGATATACCAGCAGAACGGCAGATCGACTCCAAAAAGGCACAGGTCGAACCCTTGCCGTTGGTCCCGGCGACCTGGATCTTTAGAAATTTGTTTTGAGGATTACCGAGTGCGTCGAGAAGAACCGTCGTGTTTTCGAGACCGAACTTTTTAACGGATCGTTCAAATCCAAGGCTGAGTAAATAGTCGAGGGACTGCTGAAAATTCATTTCGAACGGGGGTCGAGGGACCGGGGTATTGGGACGAGGAAATACTTTGCGCGTTCAAATTTTTTCATCTTCTAAATCCATTGGATCGAGCCGATCTTTTCCTTTGACCTTTGACCCCTGTTCCGCTTCCGTGGTCCCTTTCCCCTACTTCTCCATCATAAAATCAAGCACCCGGATGATGGTTTCCCGAAGCTCGCGGCGGTCGACGACCATATCGAGCATCCCGTGTTCGAGCAGGAATTCCGAACGCTGGAACCCCTTCGGCAGCTTCTGGCGGATGGTCTGCTCGATCACACGCGGGCCTGCAAACCCGATCAGTGCCTTGGGTTCGCCGATATTTACGTCACCCAGCATTGCGAAACTTGCGGTCACGCCGCCGGTCGTCGGATCGGTCAGAACAGAGACGAACGGCAGGCCGGCATCATCCAATTGAGCGAGCGCCGACGAGATCTTCGCCATCTGCATCAGGGACAGTGTGCCTTCCTGCATACGCGCGCCGCCCGACGCCGAGAAGATCACCACCGCGGCGCCCGTCTTTATCGCCCGCTCGACCAAGCGTGTTATCTTCTCACCGACCGCGGAGCCCATCGAGCCCCCTATAAAAGACATATCCATCGCGCCGGCGAAGACCTTGTGCCCGCCGACACGTCCTTTCCCGGAAATGATCGCCTCGGGAAGTCCCGATTTCCGCTGGGCTTCCTTGATTCGCATTTTGTAGGGTTTCGAATCGACAAAACCGAGTGGGTCGGCTGAGGTGACATCTTCGTCCAGGGGCTCGTATGCACCATCATCGAACAACATCTCCAGCCGATCGCGGGCTCCGATCCTGAAATGATAGTCACAGTGGATACAGACTTGATGCGACCCGAGCAGGTCTTTCTTATACAGCGGTTTTTCGCATTCCGTGCACTTAACAAAAATGCCTTCCGTCTTTACGGTTTGTTCGGCATCCGTGTCGTGACCAACGAGCTTTGGCTTATTTCGGCGAAACCATGGCATAAGTTTTTAAGCGTATCGGAAACGGATTGAAATAATCAGCAATATACCACGAGCGCGGCACGATTAACGAGGCTCGCTACACGGTCTGGAGGATGCCCAACATTTCCGCATGGATCAAGCCGTTGCTTGCGCAGAAGGGAGGCTTGTAAATATCGACGTCGTCGCCGCTATAAGAACTCGCTCTTCCGCCGGCTTCGTTGATCATCAGGACACCCGCCGCCACGTCCCAGGGATTGAGGCCTTCTTCCCAGAACCCGTCGAACCGGCCGCATGCGACATAGGCAAGATCGATCGCCGCCGATCCGTCACGCCGTACGGCCCGGGATTTGAAAAGGAATGACTCAAAGGTGTCCGCCAGAATTCTTTTTCGCGAGAGATCGTATGGAAACCCTGTGACAAGCATCGACTCCGACAAAGCCTCGGTTGAAGATACTTTCACGGGCTTGCTGTTAAGGCTGGCCCCGTGATGTTTTTCGGCGGCAAACATCTCGTCGCGGGTCGGATCGTAAGTGACCCCGATCACGAGTTCGCCCTTGTGCTCGATCGCGAGGGTCACGCAGAAACAAGGATAGCCGTGGGCATAATTGGTCGTGCCATCGAGCGGGTCGATGATCCACTTCCACTCGATATCGCCGGATTGCACCGAAGCCCCCGATTCTTCGGCGAGTACCGAGTGGCGCGGAAAATGGGTATTGATCTTTTCGATAATAAAGGCTTCCGAGGCGAGGTCGGCTTCTGTGACGAGATTGATGTCTCCCTTTTTGGAGACTTTCAGTGTGCCGCCGAATTTCTCGAGAAGAATGTGGCCCGCGTCGCGGGCCGTTTCCATTGCAAAATTGAGCATCAGAGTAGTTTAGAAAGTTTGCAAAGTTTGCAAAGTCTGCAAAGTTGGCAAGTTCGCAAAGTTTGCAAAGTTGGCAAAGTTCGCAAGTTCGCAAAGTCCGCCTAGTTCACAAATGTTCGCAGAGTTAACTCTGTCAACATTGCAGACTTTGCTGACTTTGCCAACTTTATAGACTTTGCTGACTTTGCCAACTTTATAGACTTTGCTGACTTTGCCAACTTTATAGACTTTGCCAACTTTGTAGACTTTGCCAACTTTATAGACTTTGC
>JAOTWT010000536.1 GCA_029862725.1 Acidobacteriota bacterium
GAGCAACTGCATCATTGCGTATTCAATCCCGTTATGGACCATCTTGACGAAATGGCCCGAAGACCCGTTCCCGAGATAGGCCGCACATGGTTCACCGTCGACATTTGCCGAAACGCCTTCGAGTATCGGGGCGACTCGGTCGTAAACATCCCGTTTACCGCCGATCATGATGCTCGGCCCGAGCCGGGCGCCCTTCGCACCGCCCGAAACGCCGACGCCTAGGAACTCGAAACCTTTATCGTTGAGGTCTTTTTCGCGCCGTTCGGTGTCGGGAAAGTGTGAGTTACCGCCATCTATAATCAGGTCTCCGGGGTCGAGATGAGGTTCGAGATCGGCAATCACCGCATCTACGATTCTGCCCGCCGGCACGAGTAGCATGATACTCCTCGGCGACTCCAAAGAATCCAGGAAGCCTTCCAGCGTTTTATGACCGACAACATCAAAGTCTTTCCCCTCAACATTTAGCGCATTGACTTTTTCGCCATCGAGATCGTAACCAACACACTTGAATCCGCTGTCAGCGACATTCAGCAGAAAATTCCTGCCCATCACGCCGAGTCCTATCATTCCGAATTTTGCATTGCTCATAGAATTTCACGCTCTTTTTTACCATTGTAGCGAGTCTGCGCGTCGTTGCCACGCCGGGAGAAGATTTACCACTCAAAGGCGTTTCCTTCCGGCCGATTGCGAAGCTGGCTAGTCGTTGTTCGGAAACCGCAGAACGGTTCAGCGCACCGCGGCCGTGAAGCCAAACGGCGGAAAATTAGTTATTATCTACTTCAGATGAGAAATTGTCCGGTCTACAAATCCTCGATCCTGATTACCGCCTTCTTGTTCCTGCTTCCTTCCGTGGCTGCCTCCCAGGACTTGAAGGCAGAGCGCGTGCTGCACCAAAACATCTTAAAGACGGTGAAAAAGGACGTCGAAAAGAACTACTTCGATGCAAAGTTGAATGGTGTCGATATCGAAAAGAATTTTAAAGAAGCACGGAAATTGATCGAGAAAGCCAAAACCTCCGGCGAAATGTCCGACATTATTTCTAGATTCTTGCTCCAGTTCAACGATTCGCACGTTTTTTTTCTTCCCCCGCGAAAGACCGTCAGCGTTGATTATGGCTGGGAACTAAAGATGTTTGACGACAAGGCCTTTGTCACGGGGATTGAAGAAGACAGCGATGGTTACAAAAAAGGCGTAAGAGTCGGCGACCAGGTTTACATGATCGAGGGCTTCATACCCAATCGCCGTAATTTCCAGCTTTTGAAGTATCATTACGAGGTCCTAAGGCCCCAACCTTCCCTGGGTATTTACCTGATAAAACCGAGCGGGAACAAGTACAAAATGCAGATTGATGCCAAAATCATCAAAGACAATGTCTTTATGCCTACTTCCCGCGAACTGGATATGGAGATCGACAAATCCTACGCCGACAATACGCGCTTATCCTACTTCCAGGAGATTCCGGGTTTGACGATACTGAGAATGCCGAGCTTCGGGCTGACACCCACGAAGGTTGACAAGATGATGGACAAGGTTGCGAAGGATGACGCCCTCATTCTGGACCTGCGCGACAACGGCGGCGGGCTGTTTGTTTCGCTGGCGAAACTGCTCGGTAATTTTTTTGATAAAGACGTCACGATTTGTTTCGTGAAAGAGCGTGACGGCATGAAAAAATATATCGCTGAGCCCCGTTCGAAAAAAGTCCATTCCGGCAAAATCGTGGTCTTGCTGGGAAACGACTCCGCTTCCGCCGCAGAGATATTTGCGCGAATTATCCAACTTGAAAAGCGGGGAGTTGTATTTGGAGACCAGTCGGCCGGAGCGGTAATGCAATCGAAGATATACTCCCACACCTATGGCCTCGACTCACTGATCCCCTATGGAGTCAGCGTAACCATTGCCGATGTGATAATGGATGACGGCCAACGTCTCGAGAATGCCGGGGTGACCCCCGACGAAAAAATAGTGCCGACCGCTTTGGATTTGGTCAACAGACGAGATCCTGTCCTATCGAAAGCCGCAAAACACCTCGGTTTCGAAATTACCCCCGAAGAGGCAGGGCGAGCATTTTTGGACCGATGATTAATCCGGGTAGGCGGCCGGTAAATTTTAGGTTTCAGAGAGGAAAATAGTGCATGCAAACACTTGCCGAAGCAGTCCGGCCGACCACATTCCTGCGGCCACGAAAACTGCGAGAGAGCCTCGGACTCGATCTGACGATCGCCTCCGAGACTTTTCAACACACCGGCAGTTTTAAGTTCCGCCCCGCTTACAGTGTTGCTTTGTCTGTCGAACAGGAACACTTGATCGCCGCCTCATCAGGTAATTTCGGCCAGGCGCTCGCCTATGCGTGCAGGCTTTTGGGAAAACGGTGTCACGTCGTGATGCCTGGAAACAGCGCACAGGTAAAAATCGACGATGTGGTGAGTTATGGCGCGGTCGCCGATCTGATCGATGTCTCAAGAATCGGCCGTGAAGAACGCGTACTGCAATTGATGGACGACTCTCGTGAC